>JAVEVZ010000234.1:0-4890 GCA_034004805.1 Spongiibacteraceae bacterium
CGTCGAGCAAGGCCAGTTGTTTGCGCGCGGCTTCATCCTCTTCTTTCTTGAGGGCTTCGCGCTCGATCTTGAGCTGGATCAAGCGCCGCTCAAGGCGGTCCATCTCCTCCGGCTTGGAGTCGATTTCCATGCGGATGCGGCTGGCGGCCTCATCGATCAGGTCAATGGCCTTGTCCGGCAGCTGGCGGTCGGTGATATAGCGCGTGGACAGTTTGGCCGCGGCGATAATCGCACTGTCGGTAATATCGACCCCGTGGTGGACTTCGTAGCGCTCTTTCAGGCCGCGCAGGATCGCTATGGTGTCCTCCTCGCTGGGCTCATCCACCAGGACTTTCTGGAAGCGACGCTCCAGCGCCGCATCCTTTTCGATGTACTGGCGGTACTCGTCCAGCGTGGTGGCGCCAACGCAGTGCAGTTCACCGCGCGCCAGCGCGGGCTTGAGCATATTGCCGGCGTCCATTGCGCCCTCGGCCTTGCCCGCGCCGACCACCGGGTGCAGTTCGTCAATAAACAGAATGACCCGGCCTTCCTGCTTGGCGAGTTCGTTGAGTACGGACTTCAAGCGCTCCTCGAACTCACCGCGGAACTTGGCGCCAGCCAGCAACGACCCCAGGTCCAACGACAGCAGGCGCTTGCCCTTGAGTCCTTCCGGCACTTCACCGTTGACGATGCGCTGTGCCAGGCCCTCGACGATAGCCGTCTTGCCGACGCCGGGGGCACCGATCAGCACCGGGTTGTTTTTGGTGCGACGCTGCAGTACCTGAATAGTGCGGCGAATTTCGTCGTCGCGGCCGATCACCGGGTCCAGCTTGCCTTCCTCGGCACGCCGGGTGAGGTCGATCGTGAACTTTTCCAGCGCCTCGCGCGCGCCCTCGGCTTCAGGGTCGTTGACCGCCTCGCCGCCGCGCAGGTTGTCCACTGCCATCTGCAGGTTGTCAGGCTGCACACCGTTGCTCTTGAGCAGCTTGCCCATCGCGGAATCGGTGCCCATTGAGGCCAGTAATACGGTTTCTGTGGAGATAAACCCGTCGCCCTGCTTTTGCGCCAGCTTGTCAGCCATATTGAGGAGGCGGCCGAATTCCTGGGCCATATGGATATCGGCGCCGGTCCCCTCCACTCGGGGAAGCGACTCCAGGTGCGCGTGCACAGCCTGCGTCAGGGCCGGCACATTCGCCCCCGCCTGGGCCAGCAGGCCGCGGGCGGCGCCGCCCTTCTGGTCCAGCATCACCGACAGCAGGTGAGCGGACTCCATAAAATTGTGATCCCGGCCCAAAGCCAGGGATTGGGCATCTGACAAGGCCAGTTGCAATTGGTTGGTAAAACGGTCAGCGCGCATGGGTATCCTCCGGAGCAGGCGACGTTGCGCCAATAATGCAATGTCTACTACATGCGGTTCGTTGACGCAAAATCAAGTTGATACAGATCAACGCAGATAGACCAGGCTGGCCATGCGGCCGGTCTCGCCGTCGCGGCGATAGGAATAGAAGCGACGGCCGTCCATGTAGGTACAGAAACCGCCGCCATGGATCCCCGTCAATCCGGCGGCACTCAGGCGCTGACGCGCCAGCGCATAAAGATTGCCCAGATAACGCCCGGGATTGGGCGAATCAATAAAGCAGGCCGCAGCACCCGGCGAGACAGCGGCAAAGGCGTCGCGCACCTCGGGCCCGACCTCGAAGCGCGCCGCGCTGATGGCCGGTCCCAGCCATGCCAGAAGCTCCGCGGGATCACCGGGATAACGCGCCACGGTCGCCTCCAGCACCCCCGCCGCCAGCCCGCGCCAGCCGGCGTGGGCCGCGGCGACCCAGTCGCCGCGCTGGTTGCAGAACAGCACCGGCAGGCAATCCGCGCTCATTACCGCACAGCCCAGGCCGCGGGCGACGCAGTACTGGGCATCGGCCCGCTGCGACTCCTCAGCGGAGGCCGCTACCACGTCCGTGCCGTGCACCTGGGTGAGCCAGCTGATGGCCTGCAGGCCCGGCAAGGTCTCGCGCAGGCGCTGACGGTTGGCGGTCACGGCGCCGGGCTGATCCCCCACATGGTCCCCCACATTGCCCGCGGCATAGACACCCTGACTGGCGCCCGCTTCGCGTGTCGTAACCCCTGCCACCACCTGCGACGGCGCTGGCCAGGCTGCCTCCAACCACTTCATGGTCCGGACTCCTCATCCTGCAGAACCTGCAACAGGCGCTGAAAATCCTCCGGCAGCGGCGACTCCCACGCGCAAGTTTCCCCCGACGCCGGATGGACAAGCCCCAGTCGCCGCGCGTGCAAGGCCTGGCGCGGAAATGCGCGCAGATACTCGATCAGCGCGGCACTGGCGCCGGCCATCGGACGCGGGCGGCCGCCGTACAGGGAATCCCCCACCAGCGGATGGTGGATATGCGCCATATGCACGCGAATCTGGTGGGTGCGCCCGGTTTCCAACATACAGCGCAGGTGTGTGTGCCCCGCGTACCGATGGATTACCCGGTAATGGGTACGGGCCGGCTTTCCAGCAGCGACCACGGCCATGCGCTGGCGCTGGGTGGGGTGACGCCCTATCGGCGCGTCCACGGTGCCACCTGCCGTCGGCACGCCCTGGACCACCGCTTCGTATTCCCGCGATACGCTGCGCGCCTGCAATTGCTCCACCAACAGTTTGTGGGCCGTCAGCGTGCGCGCCACCACCATCAGCCCTGTGGTGTCCTTGTCCAAACGGTGCACGATGCCCGCGCGGGGCAGGTTGCTGAGTTCGGGGTAGTGATGGATCAGCGCGTTGACCAGGGTACCGTCGCGGTGCCCCGCCGCCGGATGCACCACCAGCCCTGCGGGCTTGTTGAGCACGATCAGCTCCGCATCGGCGTGTACGACGTCCAGCGCGATGGGCTGCGGCTCCCAGTCGCCCTCGGCCTCCAGACTCGCCGCCAGGGTCAGTATCTCGCCGCCGTGCAGCTTGTCCCGGGGTTTGCGCTCGGCGCGGTCCACGGTGAGCCAGCCACGGCGTATCCACTCCTGCAAGCGTGCCCGGGACCAGTCGGGAAACAGGCTGGCCGCCACCTGATCCAGCCGCATGCCCGCCAGGGCATCCGGCACACGTGCGGTCTGTTGAATCTGTTCTGCACTCACGACGGATGCCTGCTTCCAGCTTTAACGGCCCATGGCCCTGTGGTTAAATGCGGCTCTTCCGAGGCCGCGGCGCAGTGTAGCACCCACAATGAAACATCTGATTTTCCCATTGTTCGCCGTCATCCTGCTGGTTCTGGCCGGCTGCGCCTCGGATGACGAGAAGCCCGAAGGCCTCACCGACAAAGACCTGTACGAAGCCGCCCAACGCAATCTCGCCGATGAGAGTTTCGCGCTGGCAGTCAAAAACCTGCAGTTGCTGGAGGCCCGCTACCCGTTTGGCCCCTACGCCGAGCAGGCGCAGCTTGAACTGATCTACGCCTACTACCGCAATTACGACACCGAAGCCGCCATTGCCGCCGCCGACCGTTTTATCCGCCTGCACCCGCAGCACGCCAATGTGGACTACGCCTACTACATGCGCGGCCTCACCAACTACACGGAAGGCAGCGGCTTTCTGGAGCGCTTCCTGCCCACCGACATGACCCAGCGCGACCCCGGCATGGCCCTGCAGTCCTTCGAAGATTTTCGCCAGCTGCTGTACCGGTTTCCCGACAGCCCCTACGCCGCCGATGCCAAAGCGCGCATGATCTACCTGCGGGCCCGTCTGGCGCGCTATGAGATCAACGTCGCCAACTATTACTTCAAGCGCAAAGCCTATATGGCGGCCACCAACCGCGGCCGCTATGTGGTGGAAAACTACCCGCAAACGCCCGCTGTGCCGGACGCATTGGCGGTGATGGTGCAGGGCTATCAACTGCTGGGCCTGAACGACCTCGCCAACGACGCCCTGCTGGTGCTGAAGGAAAACCACCCGCGGCACCCCTCGCTGGATGAGAACGGCAACTTCATCAGCCGTTTCGGCAATGAAGTGGAGCGCTCCTGGATCAACCGGCTGACCTTCGGTCTGTTCGACCGGGAAGATCCGCCGATATTTGATAACCGCGCCGATTATCTGGTCCGCTAGGAAACCTCTGAAAAATTACTCCGCGCAGTATCCGGGCCGCCGGCGCGCGGCCCGTCTGACTGTCAATCGCCAGCCTGCCATCGCGACGTGATCGGATAGCGCCGGTCGCGACCAAAGCCCCGCCGTGTAATACGGGGGCCGATGGGTGCCTGGCGGCGCTTGTACTCGCTGAGATCGACCATGCGTATCACCCGCTCCACCGCCTCCCGATCAAAACCCTCGGCCACCAGGGCCGAGGCGCTGTAGTCCTGCTCCACATAGAGCTCCAGCATGCGATCCAGTTCGTCGTAGGGCGGCAGGCTGTCCTGATCCGTCTGATCCGGCGCCAGCTCAGCAGAGGGCGGCCGCTCGATCACCCGCGGGGGAATCACTTCGCCCTGGGTGTTGCGCCAGCGCGACAGGGCGAACACGCGCGTTTTGGACACGTCCTTGAGCACATCGAAACCACCCGCCATATCGCCGTAGAGCGTGGAATAGCCCACCGCCAGCTCGCTCTTGTTGCCGGTGGTCAGCACCAGCGCGCCGGTCTTGTTGGACAGCGCCATCAGCAACAGGCCGCGCACCCGGGCCTGGATATTCTCTTCGGTGGTGTCGGCGTCGCGGCCTGAAAAGGCATCCGCCAGCGTGGCCAGCACTGCATCATAAATCGGCTCTATCGGCATGACCCGGTAATCCACACCGAGACGCCGCGCCTCGTCCTCCGCGTCCTCCAGACTCATGCTGGAGGTGTACAGAAACGGCATCATCACCGCCTGCACGCGCTCTGCGCCCAGTGCATCCTCGGCGATAGCCAGGGTCAGCGCGGAATCAATGCAGAT
>JAVEVZ010000235.1:0-4854 GCA_034004805.1 Spongiibacteraceae bacterium
CCGACGACACACACTCCAAAAGCGCAGGATTCCGGGGTTGGGCCGACAGCGGCACCTGTTTAGCGTCTTCCGTATCCCGTCCAGCGTCTCCCGTCTTCCGTCTCCCGTCTCCCGTCTCCCGTCCCGCTCAGACGGCGAGATCCCTCACCGACGCCTTCACAAACTCCTGCTTCAACTCAGCAAACGTGTGCACCGCCGGAAACTGCGGGAATTCGGCGATCACGTTGTCGGGGGCGTGGAACAGGATGCCGGCGTCGGCCTGGGCCAGCATGGTGGTGTCGTTGTAGGAATCGCCCGCTGCGATCACCCGGTAGTACAGGCTCTGCAGGGCCAGGACCGCGTGGCGTTTGGGGTTGGCCTGGCGCAGTTTATAGCCCACCACCCGGCCCTGGGCGTCCACGTCCAGCTTGTGACACAGCAGGGTCGGGAAGCCAAGCTGGCGCATCAGCGGCTGGGAAAACTCGTAGAAGGTATCCGACAGGATCACCACCTGGAAGCGCTCGCGCAGCCACTCCATAAACTCCACCGCGCCGTCCAGGGGCTTGAGGCTGGCGATCACCTCCTGGATTTCAGCGAGCCCCAGCCCGTGCTGTTCGAGCAGGCGCAGGCGCTGGCGCATCAGGACGTCGTAGTCGGGAATATCGCGGGTGGTGGCGCGCAGTTCGGCTATGCCCGTCTTCTCGGCGAAAGCGATCCAGATTTCCGGTACCAGCACCCCTTCCAGATCGAGACAGGCAATTTCCACAACGTGCGCTCCAGGCGGCAAAAAAAGAGCGCAAAGCCTAGCGAGTTGCCGGGGCGAAGGCAAATGATGAAGACGCAGAAAGGAAGACGGAAGACGCTGTTCGAGGCCAGTCGCCGGGTCGTTCATTGCCCTGCAATGGAGCCGGTTTTCGCACGGCAAGTACGCAAAGCCAAACTGTCTGCGTGTTGCGTCCCGCCTCTCCCGCCAAGTATCCGGTATTCAGTACACAGGTAATTCAATATCATTGAACAGCTCGTCCAGGTCGGCGCGGCTGTGGTTCTGGTAGGCCTGGTCGACGATCTCGCGGGTCAGGTGCGGTGCGAACAGCTCGATGAACTCGTACATGAAGCCGCGCAGAAAAGTCCCGCGCCGAAAACCGATCTTGGTGATGCTGGGCTGGAACAGGTGACTGGCGTCCAGAGCCACCAGGTCGTCATCCAACTCCGCGTCGTAGGCCATCTGTGCGACGATGCCGATCCCCAGCCCGAGGCGCACATAGGTCTTGATGACGTCGGCATCGGCGGCGGTGAACACCACCTTGGGCACCAGGCCTTTCTCCATAAACGCCTCATCGAGCCGCGAGCGGCCGGTAAAGCCGAATACGTAGGTCACGATGGGGTGGGCCGCGACGTCCTCCAGAGTGAGCCGGGACACCTGGGTCAAGGGGTGGTCACGGCGGACGATAATGGCGCGGTTCCATTTGTAGCAGGGCATCATCACCAGATCACTGAACAGCTCCAGGGCCTCGGTGGCGATGGCGAAGTCCACCGTGCCGTCCGCGGCGAGTTCGGAAATCTGCATGGGCGTGCCCTGATGCATATGCAGGGACACCTCGGGGTAGCGCTCGATAAAGGTCTTGATGGTGGCCGGCAGCGCATAGCGGGCCTGGGTATGGGTGGTGGCGATGGACAGTGTGCCCTTGCGCTCGTTGCTGAACTCCTGGGCCACCTGCTTGATGTTCTCGACCTTGCGCAGAATCTCGCCAGCGGTCTTGAGAATCGACTCGCCCGCCGGCGTGACCCGGGTCAGGTGCTTGCCGCTGCGGGAGAATATTTCCACACCCAGCTCGTCCTCCAGCAGACGGATCTGCTTGCTGATGCCGGGTTGCGAGGTGTAGAGACTTTGTGCGGTGGCGGAAACGTTCAGGTCGTGATGGGCCACCTCCCAGATATAGCGCAGCTGTTGCAGCTTCATAGCGATCCCCTGTGCCCGAGCCGGCCTCGTTATTTCGACTAAAAGTAGAACTATCTATGCAGTTTTACAATAAGGGACGCAAGAGGCTCGGGGACAGGACTCAGGCGACGCCCCGTTGCGAAGGCCCGTGCAGCCAGGTTTCCGCAGAAAACTCGCGCACCATGGGCACCATGTAGACGGGTACCCTGGACAACTGCAGCACCTTGGAGGTGACCGATCCCAACAGGGCGGGATTCATGGAGCGGTGACCGTGACTGCCCATGACGATCAGGTCCGCCTGACAATTGCGGGCCTCGTCGAGAATCACGCTGACCGGATGGCCGAAGCCCACCCGCACGTCGTTGACACGGGCGAGGCCATCGTGGCCGTCCATGAACTCATCCTCGAGCATGTCCACAATGCGGGCCTTGATGCTGCGGGCCACGCGCTCGCGGCCGTCCTGCTCCAGCTCCGCGCGGCTCAGCTCCGGCAGATAGGCGCGAACGATGGCCTCCGCCATTTCACCGGCGGGCTCAACGGCGTGGATGATGACCACGTTGCCGCCATGCCCCATCGCCAGATCGTTGACGTGCTGCAACAGAAAGGGGGTGTACACCCCCAGATCCGCCGCGAAAAGAATGGTTTTGATCATCCCGACTCCTGGACAGTGATCAGGGCTGTCAGGCCCCGGCAAAAGCATAGCAGTCCATCGCCAATCGTCAGGCCGGATTGCGTGCTTTTGCGGTGGAGTGAGAACTGTTCAGTGACGCGAGTGCTCAGCACTCGACATCGCGGTTGACGACCCCGTGGGGTACATGGCCGGTGGCCACATGCAGGCTGGCGGCGTCGCAATGGCCGCGCTGGTCATCGAAAAACACGTCGGCGCCGTAGGCCTTGAGAAAGGCTGCCTTCTCCAGCCCCCCCAGAAACAGAGATTCGTCGATGCGGATATTCCAGTGCCGCAGGGTGCGGATCACCCGCTCGTGGGCCGGCGCCGAGCGCGCCGTGACCAGGGCCGTGCGGATGGGACAGTCGTCCACCGGAAACTCGCTCTGCAACTGGTGCAGCGCCTGGAGAAAGGGCTGGAACGGCCCCCCGCTGAGAGGCTGGCGCGCCGCGGCGCGCGCGCTGGTCGCAAAGGCCGGCAGGCCCTCAGCCTGAAAAATCTGCTCCGCCTCATCGGAGAACAGCACCGCATCGCCGTCAAACGCAAAGCGCAGCTCGGGGTGATCGCTGCGGGTGGCCTTGCCACCGGGAATCAGGGTGGCCGCGGCCACGCCGTGGTCCAGCGCCCAGCGCACATCGTCGGCCTGAGTGGAGAGAAACAGCTTGCAGCCAAAAGGCTCGACATAGCGGTGGGGACTTTCGCCGCCGCAGAACGCCGCGCGGGTGATGGCCAGCCCGTAGTGCTGTATGGAATTGAACACCCGCAGCCCGGTGTCGGCGCTGTTGCGCGACAGCAGGATCACCTCCACCCGCGGCGCGCCGCCCAGCCGCTCATTGATATGCAGCAGTTTCTTCACCAGAGGAAAGGCCTCGCCGGGCTGCAGCAGGCTGTCTTCATGATCGATCTGGTAACGCTGGTAAGCCGCCAGTCCCTGCTCCTCATAGACGCGATGGCTGTCGTCGAGATCGAACAGCGCCCGCGAGGAGATGGCGATAACCAGGCTGTTGGAAAGATTGACCACCATCACGCTCCCTTTTCCGCAGACACGGAACTATAAGCCAATCCTCCGCCGAGGACGATACGCTACAATTCGCGGCACTGCCCACTGACCGCCACCCCCTGACCGCCGCCCATGTACAACACCGCCCTCGCCACCATCGACCTGGCCGCCCTGCGCCACAACCTGCACCGGGCGCGCGCCCTGGCGCCGGGCTCGAAGCTGATGGCCATGATCAAGGCCAACGGCTACGGCCACGGCCTGCTGCCGGTGGCGCGCGCCCTCAGTGACGCCGACGGCCTGGCGGTGGCGCGGCTCGACGAAGCCGTTCAACTCCGCGAGCAGGGCCTCGCACAGCGCCTGCTGCTGCTGGGCACCCTGCTCGACGACGACGACCTGGCGCTGTGCGCCCAGCACCACATCGATATCGTTATCCACGAAGCGGACACCGCCCGCCGCCTGGCGCGGGCGCGGCTGCCACGGCCGGTTCACTGCTGGCTCAAGCTCGACACCGGCATGCACCGCCTGGGCCTGATGCCAGGCCAGCTGCAGCCGGTCCTCGACACACTGGCCGCCAGTGCTGCGGTGGGCGAACAGGTATTGATGACCCACTTCGCCTGCGCGGACGAAGTGGACAGCGCCGCCACCGCCGAACAACTGGCGTGCTTTGCGGCGATGACCCGGGGGCTTGGGCTGCCCACCAGCCTCGCCAATTCCGCCGCCCTGATCGACCAGCCGGCCAGCCACGGCGACTGGAACCGGCCGGGCATCATGCTCTACGGCGACAACCCGCTGCACGGACACCGCGAGGTGGATGTCCGTCCCGTCATGACCCTCAGCGCCCGGGTGCTCGCGGTGCGCGACATCCCCCCCGGCGCCGCAGTCGGCTACGGCGCGACCTGGATCAGCCGCCGCCCCAGCCGCATCGCCACGGTGGGTATCGGCTACGGCGACGGCTACCCCCGCCACGCCCCCAACGGCACCCCGGTTCTGGTCAACGGCCACCGCGCCGCCCTCGCCGGCCGGGTCTCCATGGACTCCATCTGCGTCGACGTCACCGACTGCGGCCCGGTAAGTCCCGGCGACCCGGTGGAACTGTGGGGCCGGGCCCTGCCCGCCCGCGAAATCGCCGACCACGCCGGCACCATCAGCTACGCGCTGTTTACCGGCATCAGTCAGCGGGTGGAGTTTGTTTATGAAGGGTTGGACGTTGGACGTTGGACGTCTGACGTCTGACGCTGGACGGGAGACGCTGGACGGGAGACGTAACAG
>JAVEVZ010000236.1:0-4789 GCA_034004805.1 Spongiibacteraceae bacterium
GGCGGGCCAGGCGCTTATGCGGTCGCGCTATAGCTCGGCGCAGATGGCGATTTCCGCGTTATAGCCCGCGAGGTGACTTGTGACGGGCCTCCCGATCCCGACATTCTCCCGGTGACAGGACCTTTGCGGTTGGTATATTGCAGCCAAGGTAGTGTGACCCTGCGTGCCGCTCTGGCACTGGGGAATCCGCAGGAAAGGCAGTCATGACCATGAACGACCGACGCTCCAACGTGGTACACCTCGAAACCGAGCGGGATGACGGCGCTGTGCGACGTCCGCTTCCCGCGCCGTTTGGCCGTCTGGTGGAGTGCATCCAGCCGGCGTTCTCGATGTTGCTGCAAAAGCTGTTCGATCAGGTCGATGATTCACTGTTCGAGCTGGCCGATAAGGCGACGTCAAACGCTGAACAAAATATGTACTTTGAGTCGATGCGCGAAGTGCGCATCAAGCGCCGCGGCATTGAGAATTCCACGATCCGCAATCTGGGTGGCGGCCTGCAGAGCCTGGCCTATGGCGAGATCGGCCGGCTGCTGGCGCCCCGGGCGTCGGTGACCGAGCTGTCGGCCAGTGGGCTGAGCCTGATCGAGAACGATGAGCTCGAGGAGATGGTGGCCGTCGACAGCATGGTGGCCAAGGCGCGGGCCCAGTTCGGCAAGGAGCTGGATCTGCTGTCCACCCGCCTCGACAGCCTGGTCAACCGCCTCGATGTCGACAGTGACACCAATCCACTGGGGCCCGCGGCCGTATGCCAGGCCTTTCTTGAGGCCTGTCGCAGCCTGGAGCTGGATATCAAGGCCAAACTGGTGCTGTTCAAGCTGTTTGAGCGCCATGTGGTATCGGGCCTGGGTGAGGTCTACCAACGCTGCAATCTGGTGCTGCGCGAGGAAGGCATACTGCCGGGCCTGCGTGCCGGTCAGCCGCAGCGGGAGACGGTGGATCGCAGGCCTCAAAGACAGGCGGCGCCAGCCCGCCCCGCGGCCAGCCAGCAGATTGCGCTGGAGGAGCTGCATACCCTGCTGGTCAATGCGCGCGAGGTGTCGGGATCAGGCTACGGTCTGGTGGCGGCGGGTGCAGCGCCATCGCTGCCGCAAAACGCGTTGTTCCAGTTGTTGCAGGAGGTTCAGCAGCAGCAGCTTGCCCAGTTGGCTGCGGGCGACCTGCCCACCACAACCAGCATGGATGTCTATCGCGCGCTGAACCAGCTGGTTGCGCAGCGCATGCCGAGCAAGGCGGTGAGCATCGCCCAGCTCGATGAGGACGCTATCAATCTGGTGTCGATGTTGTTCCAGTTTATTCTGGAAGACCGCAATCTGGCCGCGCCGATGAAGGCGATGCTGGCTCGCTTGCAGATTCCGATACTCAAGCTGGCCATGCAGGATCGAAGCTTTTTCAGTCGTGGCGGTCATCCAGCGCGCAAGCTGCTCAACGAGATGGCCACAGCAGCGCTGGGCTGGACACCGTCGGAGCGCACGGAGCGGGACCCCCTGTTCAACAAGATCGAGTCCGTGGTCAACCGGGTCATAGACCGGTTTGAGGACGACTCCGCCGTATTCCAGGACGCGCTGGCGGACTTTGTGGCGTTTGTTGAAATGGAGCGTCGCCGGACCCGCCTGGTGGAGCAGCGGATTATTGATGCCGAGGACGGCAAGGCCAAGTCCGAAGCGGCGCGTGCCAAGGTCCAGGCATTGATTGCCCGGGAGTGTGAAGGGCGGAATCTGCCTGCACCGGTGCTGGAGCTTATCGACAAGGGATGGAGCAACGTTCTGTTTCTGGCGGCGCTGAAGGACGGGCTGGACTCCGCAGATGGGGCTGAGCATGTTGCGACCCTGCGGGATCTGGTCGCCAGCGTCGACGACCTCAAGACGCCCGAGGACAGGCCGCGCTTGCTGCAGGCTGTTCCCGCGCTGCTCAAGCGGCTGCGCGCGGGCCTGATTCGGGTGGGCTTCAGCCCCCACGACATGGGGCGCCTGTTTGCAGAGCTGGAGCATATCCATCTGGCGAAGCTCAGGACGGTGGCGCCGGACACTACCGGAGTTGCGTCGGCGGATGGCGTGGCTGCACAGCCCGGTCGCGAGCCTGATCGTAAACCCAGTGTCGACGCTGCGCTGGCGGCGCGCCATGTCGATGCCGCGCTGTCGTCGCTGGACAGCGAGCTGGACGCGCAGCTGGGCGTGCTTGATACGGGTCTGGATACACCTGCGCCCGGCAGCTCTGCGGCCGCGATGGCAGACATGACAGAAATGGCAGCTGAAGTGCCCACGCTGACCGAAACGCCGGACATGCCTGCGGCTGAGCTGATTGACGTCGAGCAGGCCAGGGAGCGGGTTCTGGCGCTCAAGCCCAACCAGTGGGTGGAATTTCGTCGCAATGCCGGCCAGCGTCTGCGCTGTCGTCTGGCGGCAGTGATCCGGGCCACTGGCAAGTACATTTTCGTCAACCGCGCCGGCGTCAAAGTGGCCGAGGAGAACGTCGAAAGCCTCACCGCATTGATGGCTGCCAACCAGCTCATGGTCCTGGACGACGGGTTGCTGTTTGATCGCGCACTGGAGGCAGTGATCGGCAATCTGCGGCAGATGAAGTCAGGGCCCGCCGGCAAGCAGTAGTCGGTGGGCGACCCCGCCCGCCGGGACCAGGCCTGGTCGGTGATCGGCTACACTGGCCGTCACTGCATTCTCCGGGTTTGCCATGTACCACGTGAACGCCGCCGGCTGGCTGTCCCCGGCCCGGCATATACCCTCTCCGAACTTCAACGCCCGGCCACCGGCGGTGGCAGTCGATCTGATCGTGCTGCACGGCATCAGCCTGCCTGCAGGCCGGTTTGGTGAGCCTTATATCGAAGAGCTTTTTACCAATTGCCTGGACTGTTCCGCCCATCCCGACTTCCAGGCGTTGCGGGGTCTGGAGGTGTCCTCACACCTGCTGGTCGACCGCCTCGGGCGCCTGACCCAGTTTGTCTCTCTGCATCAGCGCGCCTGGCATGCTGGCAAGTCGGTGTTCGAAGGGCGCGAGAACTGCAACGACTTCAGTATTGGTATCGAGTTGGAGGGCACTGACCACCGCCCCTATACTGACGCGCAGTACCGCGAGCTGGGCCGTGTTGTGCGCAGCCTGCTGCGCTCGGTTCCAGCCCTTTCCCCGCATCGTATCGTGGGCCATAGTGACGTCGCCCCCGGGCGCAAGACCGACCCCGGGCCCGCATTCGACTGGCAGCGTTTTCGGCAACAGGTGGATAACTGATGGGCTTTCTGGCGATCGTGATCGTGATGGTGCTCCTGCAGGCGTGGGGGTCCGGCGGTCCCGTGCAGCGCGACGCCTGGCTGTTTCACCTTCACCAGTGGGTCGCCAGCCACATCAGGAGCCCTCGTGTGCGGCTGTTGGTAGTGGTGGCTGTACCGGTGCTGGTGCTGATGTGTCTCGCTATAGTGCTGGCGCCATTGCTGTATGGCCTGGGGCTTCTGGCGCTGTATGTGGTGGTTTTGCTCTACAGCATGGGACGTGGGCCGTTCAACGATCAGATCCAGACGTACCTGACGGCGTGGCGCGCGGGCAATTTTGAAGCGGCGTTGCGCTATCTCACCGCGCTGGGCCCTGTTTTGCCAGACTCTGTGACCGATGAAGAGTCCCTGCACCGGGCGGCGCGGGCCGCCGTGGTGTATTGCGGCTTTGAGCGCTGGTTTGCCGTGGTCTTCTGGTTTTTTCTGCTGGGTCCGTTTGCGGCGCTGGTGTACCGCCTGTTCGCCGTGCTGGCTGCATCGGACCGCGTGGATGCGGGGGAGCGCGCCCAGGCTGCCCAGTGCCTGTATTGGCTGGAGTGGCTGCCGGCGCGGGTACTGGGCTTTACGTTTGCGCTGATCGGCAGCTTCGACGAAACCTTTCGCGTGTTGCAGCGCAACGCCAGACTGAACCGGAATACCACCGATCTGCTCGACGAACTCGCCGCGCCGACTGTCTGCGTGGAAGTTGAAGCTGCCGCCGGGCTTACGGCGGACGAGGTGTTGATTGAGCGCGGCGAAAAGGAAATCGCAGGGGTGCAGGCGCTGCTGTTTCGCAGCGTGGTGTGCTGGTTGATCGTGCTGGCCCTGTTTTACATCATCTGATCGTCAGGCCCGGGTTTTGGCCTGACCTGGTTTTTGAGTAGGCACCCTGTGGTTGAGCGTGCCCGCAGGGTGTGGTGGCGCCGACGGCTGTCAGCGCTGCTGCCAGAGTACTTCCTGACCGCCGTCACGCCTGGCCAGCACCCGCGCCATAACGAACAGCAGGTCGGACAGCCGGTTGAGGTACTGGCGGCCTGCCTGGTTCACCTCTTCGACACCCGCCAACGTCACCAGGCAGCGCTCGGCGCGACGGCAGACCGTTCTTGCCAGGTGGCATTGAGCGGCGCTCGGACTGCCGCCGGGCAGGATAAAATTCTTGAGCGGTGGCAGGTCTTCATTGAGCCGGTCCAGCGTGGTTTCCAGCGCTGCCACGGCGGGCGCTTTAATCATCTGATAACCCGGTATCGATAGCTCGCCGCCCAGGTCGAACAGCTCATGCTGCACGCGGCTGAGCAGATCTGTCAGATCATCACTGTTTGGCAGGCAGGCTATCAATACCCCGATTTGCGAGTTCAGCTCGTCCACCGTTCCAATGGCTTCCATGCGCGGGTGATCCTTGGCGACGCGCTTGCCATCGCCCAGGCCGGTCGTTCCGTCATCGCCGGTTTTCGTGTAGATTTTTGACAGTCTGTGGCCCATGATCTGCGGCTCCCCGTGTTGTTCCAGCCTGCCAGTGTATCCCCGCGCTGCGCAGT
>JAVEVZ010000237.1:0-4779 GCA_034004805.1 Spongiibacteraceae bacterium
GCGTCGATGCCCTGGGTGTGGGCGCCGATAAACACATCGTCCAGCAGGGCGGGCTGGTATTTCCGGCGGCGCTGGGCGTCCCAGGCGAACAGGTACTTGGCCATGCCGCGGATCAGGGCCATATCGCCCCCCAGTCGCGGTGTCAGATAGTGACGGCTGATGGCGCTGCTGCTGGCCAGCAGCATGTCCCGGGGCTTCTGCGGGTTGGCAAAGCGCTGCAGGCCGCGCTCCCGCAGCGGGTTGACGGCGACGATGGTGGCGCCGCGCTTCGCAGCATCGGCGAGGGTGGCGAGCATGCGCGGGTGGTTGGTACCGGGGTTCTGACCGATGACGAAAATCGCGTCGGTCAGTTCGAAGTCCTCCATGCGCACGGTGCCCTTGCCGACGCCGAGGGTCTCGCTGAGCGCGACGCCGCTGGCCTCGTGGCACATATTGGAGCAATCGGGGAAATTGTTGGTGCCGTAAAGCCGCACCATCAACTGATAGAGAAAAGCCGCCTCGTTGCTGGTGCGCCCCGAGGTGTAGAACAGGGCCTGATTGGGGTCGGGGAGGGCGCGCAAGTGGCTTGCGATCAGGGCGTAGGCGTCCTCCCAGCTGATGGGCCGGTAGTGGCTGGCGCCGGGGGCCAGGTGCATGGGCTGGGCCAGTCGCCCCTGACTCTCCAGCCAGTGGCCGTCGCGCTGGCGCAATGCGTCGACGCTGTGGCGGGCGAAGAATGCCGCGTCCACCAGGTCGCGCGTGGTTTCCCAGGCGACCGCCTTGACCCCGTTTTCGCAGAAGTCCACCCGCCCCGCCTCGGGAGTTTCACCCCAGGCGCAGCCCGGACAGTCGAAGCCCCGGGGCTGGTTGGTGCCCAGCAGCGCTCTGCTGCCGGTCAGCGGGCTGTGGCTGGCCAGCAGATGGCGCGCCGAGCTCTTGAGCGCATCCCAGCCGCCGGCGGGGCCGGTGTAGGTCTGCACGACGGGTTTTTTGCGCGCCATGGCTCAGGCTCCGGGCAGGTGGTGATGGACGATGCGCTGGCGCTGGGCACAGGCCAGAAACAGGTTGGCGCGCGCTGCACAGTCCACGGCGAGGTCGGTGGGCAGGGCCAGGGTCACCAGCCGGGCAAGGCCGGCGCGGGCGCACTTCATGACCAGTTCATAGCTGCAGCGGCTGGTCAGCAGTACAAAGCCTGCGGGTGCGGGGCCTGTGGGCACGGCCTGGCGCTTTACGTGGCCGATCAGCTTGTCCAGCGCGTTGTGGCGCCCCACATCTTCCCGCAGCGCCAGCAGCGCGCCCTGTTCATCGGCGTAGGCCGCGGCGTGGAGGCCGCCGCTGGCGCGGTGGCGGGCCTGCCAGTCCGGCAACTGGGCGACGGCGCGCAGGATCGCCGCATCCGCGGGCGGTGCCTGCCAGGGCAGTCGCGGCAGCGCCGGCAGGGCCTGGCTCAGGGCCTCGACGCCACACAGGCCGCAGCCGCTGCGCCCGGCCAGTGCGCGGCGCCGCTGGTTCAGCGCCTGGCCGGCGCGCGGGGACAGTTGCAGATCGACGGTCCAGCCGTTCGCCTGGGCGCTGACGGTCACATCGCGCAGGGATTCCATATCCGGGATCAGGCCTTCGCTGAGGGCAAAACCCAGGGCGAAGTCCTCGAGATCAAAGGGGCTGGCGAGCATCACCGCGTGGCTGACGCCGTTGACGCAGAGTGCGACGAAGCACTCCTGCAGGGGGGTTGCGCGGTGCTCCGGCGCGTGCGGTTGGGGGAACATGCCCGTGGACCCTGTTCAGACAGCTCTGCGGCACTGTAGCAGAGCCGGGCAGTAGCGGCGCAAGGACCGCGACGGCGCCCGGGATCGGGGCGCCGTCGCGGTCGTCTCAGAAACGCAGGCGGTCGGGTCAGATAAAGACGTCGGCGTTGTCCATGCCCAGCTCCAGCCCGCCCAGATTGCGGGCAAAGCTCAGCGGGTTGTTGGCGACGTGGGCACGGGCTGTGTGGACGTCGAGGAAGCGCTGCTGGATCTCGCTGCCCAGAAATACCGAGTGGCCGCCGGCCATGGAAAACAGCGAGTCCACTACCTGCATGCTTTTCTCGATAACCAGCGACGCCTGGTAGCGGTACAGGGCGCGGTCCGCCACCGGCACCGGCTGGCCGGCGCGCACCTTGGCCAGCATCACGTCGAAGTTGCGATACAGCAGGGTCTCCATTTCGTCGATGCTGTTGCGGGCTGCGGCGATCCGCTCCTGTACCTGAGTGTCGCCGGCGAGCTTGGTGACGTCACCGCTGGCCTTTTTGGTGACGGCGTCGACGTAGAGGCGCAGGGTCTCCTTGCAGGCGCCGATGGCCGGGCTGGAGACCACGCGGATAAACAGCTGGGCCCAGGGCAGGGCGAACAGCGGCGCGGTGTTGACCGCCTGGCCGGGGTTGCTGCAGTGGAAGCCGTCGAGCTGCTTGTGGGTCATGTAGTCCGGCACAAACACGTCGTCCACCACGATGTCGTTGCTGCCGGTGCCCTCCAGGCCCATGGAGTGCCAGGTGTCCTCGATCACATAGTCGCTGCGCGGTATCAGGAAGGTGCGGTAGCCCTCGCCGGGCACGATGCCGCCCAGCAGGACCCAGGTGCAGTGGTCACTGCCCGACGACCAGCCCCAGCGCCCGCTGAAGCGAAACCCGCCGTCCACCGGCTTGACCTTGCCCATCGGCGCGTAAGCGGAGGACACACGGGCGTGGATATCGTCCTGCCACACCGCCTGCTGGGCGCGCTCGTCCATCAGTGCTACCTGGAAAGCATGCACCGCAATAATGCCGCCGGCCCAGGCGCTGGACATGCAGCCTTCGGCCAGCGCGATCTGCATGCGAAAGAAATCCTGGGGATCCATTTCATAGCCGCCCCAGCGCCTGGGCTGCAGTGCCAGGAAAAAGCCCAGTTCCTGCAGTTCATCGACGGTGATCTGGGGCAGTTTGCGCAGCTGCTTAGTCTCGGCGGCGCGCTGGCGGAGTCTGGGCTGCATGGCCTGTATCGCGGCCAGCATCTGCTGGGCACGCTGTGCCGGGTCGGCGGTTTGGGATGCGCTTGTGGTCACGGGATGATTCTCCTGGGTTATCGTCGTTGGCTACGCCGCACGGGTACGTAGCGGATCAGTGGTGCTCAACAGGGGAGCGCAGCGGGCCTACACCACCGCGCCGTTGCGTTCGAGAATTTCCACGAATTCGGTGGCGCGCCGGTGCTCCCTGACGTAGGACAGCAGGCTGCGCCCGCCGGGGTCGCGGGCATTGATATCACGGCCCTGCTCGAGGAAAAAGCCCACGAACTGTTCGAAGTCTTCGGGCCGCATGGCGTGGTAGGCCTTTTGCAGCATATGAAAATCCGCTTCGACCTGCTCGGCGGGTATCACGTCGAGAAACTCGCGCACCCGTTGTTCGGTCCAGACTTCATCGATCACTTTGGTTTTGTCTTTCTTCATGCCGGATAACGCTCTCTGTAGAGTGTGCAAGGGGCCCGGGTTCAGGTGTCCAGCCTGGCGGCCAGCAGCTGGTTGACCAGCGCCGGGTTGGCCTGGCCTTTCGAGGCCTTCATGATCTGGCCGACGAAAAAGCCCACCAGTTTCCTGCGCTTATCGACATCCGCCGCGCGGTACTGCGCGACCTGCTCGGGGTTCGCCGCGATCACCTGATCCACCAGTGCCTCGATGGCGCCGGTGTCGGATACCTGCCTGAGGCCGCGCGCCTCGATAATAGCGTCAGTGTCTCCCTCGCCGGCCCACAGCGCTTCGAATACCTGCTTGGCGAGCTTGCCGGACAGGGTGCCGTCCTTGATGCGCTGTATCAGGGTGGCCAGGGACGCGGCGCTGACCGGCGAGCGGTCGATGCCGAGGTCGGCGCTGTTGAGGTGGGCGCTGAGCTCGCCCATGATCCAGTTGGCGCTCAGCTTGGGGTCGCCGCAGGCGGCGGCGGTGGCCTCGAAATAACGCGCTGTGGCGCTGTCGCCGGCGAGGATGTCGGCATCGTAGGCAGACAGGCCGTACTGCTCCGCAAAGCGCGTCCGGCGCGCGTCCGGCAGCTCGGGCAGCTGGGCGCGCACCGCGTCGATCCAGGCCTGGTCGATCTCCACCGGCAGCAGGTCGGGACAGGGGAAGTAGCGGTAGTCCATCGCCTCTTCCTTGCTGCGCATGCCGCGCGCCTGCCGGGTTTCGCCGTTGTAGAGCCGGGTTTCCTGCAGGATTTTGCCGCCATCCTCCAGCACCGCGATCTGGCGCTGCACTTCCAGGTTGATCGCATCCTCCATAAAGCGAAAGGAGTTGAGGTTCTTGGTCTCGGTGCGGGTGCCGAGCTGGCTGGTGCCCGCCGGGCGCACCGACACGTTGACGTCAAAACGCATGGAGCCCTGGGACATATCGCCGTCGCAAATACCCAGGCTGGTGACGAGTGCGTGCAGCTTTTTGGCAAAGGCCACCGCTTCCTCGGCGCTGCGCATGTCCGGTTCGGTGACCACCTCCACCAGCGGCGTGCCGGCGCGGTTCAGGTCGATGCCCGACATGCCGTGAAAATCCTCGTGCAGGGATTTGCCGGCGTCTTCCTCCAGGTGGGCGTGGTGAATGCGAACGGTGCGGCTACTGCCGTCGGCCAGGGTGATGTCCATCGCGCCGGCGCCGACGATGGGCTCCGCCAGCTGGCTGGTCTGGTAGCCCTTGGGCAGGTCCGGATAGAAATAGTTATTGCGCTCGAACACCGAGCGGGTATTGATATGGCCGCCGATGGCCAGGCCGAACATCACCGCCAAGCGCAGGGCCTCGGCATTGAGCACC
>JAVEVZ010000238.1:0-4776 GCA_034004805.1 Spongiibacteraceae bacterium
CCTCGGAGGCTTCGCGCAGAGCTCGCGTCAGTTTGCGCTGCAGTCGGCGCTGGTTTTCGAGGTGGCGGGGCTCGATGCTGCCCAGATGATTGCGAACGTTGGTCTGCAGCTGACGGGTTCCGCCAGTGATTTCGACGGCCACATCCTGCGCCAGTATGCCGGTAGTGGACCCCGCCAGGCCGGCCAGTAGCAGGACGCTCGCCGCGCGCTTCAAGCGCGGGCGGTGAGTCGAATGGGGGACAACCTGAGCCGGTCGGCGCGGGCGGGATGCAGAGCCTGGAAACATGCGCTCTCCTCTCGGCACGTTTCGGCACTATAACTGGCGGGTGGCGCTCCGTCACGGCTCAGGCGGGGTGGATGGCCCCCAGAATGCGATAGTGCGCCGCGCCCGTAACGGCTGGCTCGTTGCCCGGCTTTCTCTCCATGGTCTGACGCGCCAGCCAGGCGAAAGCAACTGCTTCGACCCACTCGGGCTCCAGCCCCAGTTCGGCGGTGGTCGCCAGGCGCCGCGGCTGCAGGCGGCGCTTCAGCCGCGCCAGCAGATCGCCGTTATACGCGCCGCCACCACAGACGAAGAGCTCGTCCATGTGAATTGGCAGAGCTGCAATTTCCTGAGCAATGGAAGCCGCGGTCAGTTCTGCCAGGGTTGCTTGCACGTCAGCGGCTGCGATTGGGCCGCCAAGCCGCGCCAGGTGGCTCTCCAGCCAGTCGAGGTTAAAGTGCTCGCGTCCTGTACTTTTAGGGGCGGTCAGTCCGAAGTAGGTGTCGCCCATCAGTGCGCGCAACAGTGGTTCGTGTACCTTGCCACTGGCGGCCCAGAGGCCGTCGCGGTCGTAGGGCAGGTCTTGGTGACGGCGGATCCAGCCGTCCAGCAGAGTGTTTCCCGGCCCGGTATCGAACCCGGTGAGGGTCCCTGCTGCTGGCAGAACCGTGATGTTAGCGATTCCACCGATATTGATGATCACCCGGGATCTCGTCATTGCTCCGAACAGGGCGCGGTGAAATGGCGGTACCAGAGGCGCCCCCTGCCCCCCGGCAGCAATGTCCCGCCGCCGGAAGTCAGCCACGGTGGTGATCCCGGTGCGTTCCGCTACGGTCGCGGGATCGCCGATCTGCAGCGAGAAGGCCCCGGTGCCGTTGGGGCGATGGCGAATGGTCTGACCGTGGCTGCCGATGGCGGTCACGGTCCCCGGTTCGACACCTGCCGCTTTGACCACAGCCAGGGCCGCGTCCGCCAGCAGTTCGCCCAAAGCGCGGTCCGCGCGCCCCATCCGTTCGATCTCATCATCGCCGGGCAGGCAGAGCCCCGCCAGCTGCGCGCGCAGCGGTGCGGGTAGCGGCAGGGTCAGCGCAGCTAGCTGCTTGGGCGGATGGCAGGCGAAATCGACCAGCGCAGCATCGATTCCATCCATGCTGGTGCCCGACATCAACCCGATATACAGCTCAGGCATTTTCCCTCCCGCCTCACCATGGTCCCAAAGAAAAAACCCGCGTATGACGCGGGTTTGAAGACGAGCCCAGGTTCAGAGCCTGGCCGAACTCTTGTCGGGCTCGGCTGCCGCGAGGTTGCTCTGGCCCATCATCGAGGCCAGCTGTACCCGCAGCCCCTGAGTCTGGGACTGGAACCGTTTCCGATCAGCCTCAGCCAGCGTCACTGCCTTGGGAAGCTGGCTCAGGATGGTCGCCGGATTGCGGTGCACTCCATTGATAAGGAATTCATAGTGGAGATGCGGCCCGGTGGCATAGCCGGTCGACCCGACCCAGCCGATCAATTCCCGCTGACGCACCCGCTCACCGACCCTTACTGCCCGCTTCTGCAAATGCAGATACTTGGTCTGATACTGCTGGCCATGCTGGATCACCACGAAATTGCCATTCGGTTTGGAAAAGCCTGATTGCACTACCTTGCCGTCGCCGGCAGCGTAGACCGGCGTTCCAGTGGGGGCTGCATAATCCACCCCGCGGTGTGGACGGGTAACCTTCAGGATGGGGTGAAAGCGCTTCATGTTGAAACCGGAGGAGACTCGCAGGAAGTCCAATGGTGCGCGCATGAAGGCCTTGCGCATGCTCTCCCCCTCGGGAGAGAAATAGCCGACCTCGCCGTCCTCGAACTCATAACGGTAGGCGGTGTGAGTCTTGCCATTGTTGACGAAGCTGGCCGCCAGAATATCCCCGTCGCCGACTTTCTGGCCGTCCACGTATTTTTCCTCATAGAGCACGGCGAACTGGTCACCCTTGCGCAGATCGAGAACAAAATCGACGACGCCACCGAATACCTGGGCCAGCTCCATGATGACCCTATCGGACAGGCCAGCCCTGGTGGCTGACTGGTACAGCGAAGAGGAGATAGAACCGCTGGCGAACTGCTGATGAACGTCGGGTTGTCGTACCACCTTCTCGGCGATGAAACTCTTGGTATCGCGGATGTACTGGGTGGTGTTCAGCAGGTTCTCCTCGTAGCGAAGCACCTGCAGCTGGCCATTGCCGTCGAGCTGGAACGAGAGCTTCTGCCCGGGGTAGATCCGTTTGAGGGTCTTTGCCTCCGGGCCAGACTGGAGTACCTCATGCAGCTCATTGGCGGAAACCCCGGCGCGGGCGAACAGCTTCGCCAGGCTATCCCCGGAGCGGACGGTCAGCTCCTGCCAGTTCTCTGCAGGGCCGCTCTGCGCTGCAGGCGTATCCGGTTGCTCGGCCTCGAGGCTGGTATAAAGGGGTTGTTCGCTTACCGGCTCGATATCCAGGGTGAGCGGGAGGACGTGGCGCTTGGCCTGAACCTGCTCGCTCGGCAACAACAGCGCCAGGAAAACGGCGGAGGCTGCAAGTCCGGCCAGGGCGAGATGCATGCGCGGTAAATCGCGAACCAGCCGGTAGACCCGGGAGTGCTTTTCACTGTGTTCGGTGGTCATCATTGATATGCGCAAGGCGTCTGGTTGTGGCGACCTAAGTTGCCGTTATTAAACGAAAAGTTCTTTCTTCCGGGCTTCCTGGCGACAGCGCATGAAAGGCCGGGCAAACTTGCAATTGTGCGGAGTTTCGGTAAGGTGCGCCGTTCTGGCGCCGCATAAGATTTGCCCGTAAAGCGCATATCGTCAACCCCAACCGCTTCTGGTGACCGGGTCCAACAGAGAGGCGCGCGGCGTTCCCAGTCATTCCGCCACTTATATATAGACGAAGGTGTTCCCGATGACCGCTCTTCCCGGGCCGGATCTCCTGGTTGACCTGCAGGCACGGGGGTTGGTTCGCCAGTCCACCGGCGATGCTGGCGAGTTTCAGCGCCATTTAGAGACAGGCCGAACGGTTTACTGTGGCTTCGACCCGACTGCCGATAGCCTCCATATAGGGCATCTGGTTCCCTTGCTGATGTTGCGGCGTTTCCAGCAGGCGGGGCATCGGCCGATCGCCCTGGTCGGCGGCGCGACCGGCCTTGTTGGCGACCCCAGCTTCAAGGCCCAGGAGCGAAAGCTCAATACGGCGGATGTTGTGGCCGAGTGGACGGACAAGCTGCGCGACCAGGTCAGCCGTTTCGTCGACTTCGATCGGGGGCAGTGCTCGGCGCTGGTCGTGAACAACCTCGACTGGATGGGGCCCATGCCGCTGCTCGAGTTCCTGCGGGATGTGGGCAAGCACTTTTCTGTCAATGCCATGATCCAGCGGGAATCGGTGCGGCAGCGTCTCGAGCGGGATGGTGAAGGGATGTCGTTCACGGAGTTCAGCTACATGCTGCTTCAGTCCTACGATTTCGCCGAGCTTAACCGTCGTTACGACTGCTCTTTGCAGATCGGCGGCTCCGATCAATGGGGCAATATCGTTGGGGGTATCGATCTCACCCGGCGCCGCAACGGTGCGGTTGTACACGGCTTGACCGTTCCCCTCGTCACCAAGGCGGACGGTACCAAGTTCGGCAAGACCGAGTCGGGGGCGGTCTGGCTCGACGCGGGCAAGACGTCGCCTTACGCCTTCTACCAGTTCTGGATGAACACGGCTGACGCGGATGTCTACCGTTTCCTGCGCTACTTCACATTTTTGCCGATCGATCAGATCGAAGCCATAGAGCAGGAAGATGCGTCTGCCACAGGCAGGCCTCAGGCCCAGAGCGTGCTGGCACGTGAGATGACCCTGCTGGTCCACGGGGCGGCGGGGCACGAAGCGGCAGTCCGTATCAGCCAGGCGCTGTTCAGTGGTGATTCCACCTCATTGTCGGAGGATGATTTCATCCAGCTTCGACAGGACGGGCTCCCCTCCAGTGAGTTGAATCTGCGTGAGATGAAGGATTTGTCCGTGCCGCAGTTGTTGACCCAGGTCGGCTTGGCGACGTCCGGAAAGCAGGTCAAGGATGCGCTGAGCAGTCACGGGCTGGCTATCAATGGCGCGCTAATGGATCCCTCAATGATTGCAGAAGCTGCGGCTTGCTTCGCGGTAGAGCGGTCCCTGTTTGGTCGCTTCTTCCTGGTTCGCCTGGGCAAAAGAAAGTACCACCTGTTCGAAATTGCTCGTTAATTGCACGAATTGAAAGTATTTTGCGGGAGTGAGGTTTTATCTGTTGACGCTGCGTTTGCCGCCCCTATAATGCGCGCTCTCTCGACGGGGCGGTGCCAAAGCGGCACGGAACAGAGCCAGTCGAGAGACGTGATCAACGGTGAAACAAAGCAGTTGACACGGTGAGGAAAGTCGCTAAAATGCGCGTCCTCACACAGCGAGGGCAACCGAGCTGATGACCTGAGACCCGAGCGGTTCAGGGCTGTTTAACAAGAGATCAGGCAATTTGTGTGGGCGCTT
>JAVEVZ010000239.1:0-4767 GCA_034004805.1 Spongiibacteraceae bacterium
CCCCGTTGCTGGGTGATGATGCGGGCATCTTCCAGATGGCCGTAACCGATGTTGTAGGCCGCGACCGCCAGCCAGAGGCGGTCGCGGCCCTGGATGCGTTCCGGCAAACGGTCGAGCAGCGCCTTGAAGTAGCGTGAGCCACCCTCGATGCTCTGTTCGGGGTCGGTCCGTCGTTCCACGCCGAGGTCGCGGGCGGTGAGCTGGGTCAGCATCATGATGCCGCGCACCCCGGTGGGGGACACTGCCAGCGGGTTCCAGTGCGACTCCTGGTAGGCCATCGCCGCCAGCAGGCGCCAGTCCAGGCTGTTGCTGTTTCCGGCGGCCTCGAACTGTGGGCGAAACTCAGGCAGCCGCTGCTCGATGTGGAGCACGAAGGTGCGGGTGCCGACGTAGTCGAAGTCATTGACGTGGCCATAATGTCTTTCCGCCAGCTGGGCGAGGCGGCCACTGTCGCGCAGGCGCAGGAAGTATTCCGCTGCCGCCTGATACAGGCTTTCATCGCGGAAGCGCGGAAAGGCCCAGGCCAGGGGCTCGGGTTCGGTCAGGTCGAAGGCCACGCGCAGCTCCGGCATGAAACGCTGGTTGATGGCCACCTCATGGGAGTCGGCGACGGTATATGCGATACCGCCGTCATACAGTAGCGACAGCAGTTCCTCGCTGTTGAGTTCGCTGTTTTCGGTCCAGTTCAGCTGGCTGTGTTTGGCCTTCAGCCGGGTGAGGTGTTCGGCATGGCTGCTGGCGGCGAGCACCTCCAGGTGTCCATTGATTTTCTTGATGGAGGCGGGGCGGGGGGTGCCGCGCCGGTAGACCAGTTGCTGGCTGATTTCCTGGTAGGGGGGCGTGAAGCGCAGCCACTGCTTGCGCGGTTCGGTGACCGTGAGGCCGGCCGCCGCAAAATGGGCCTTGCCCTCGGCGAGCTGGCGCAGTACCTCCCCCACGGTATTCACTACCACCAGGCGCAGACGTACGCCCAGTTCGTCGGCGAAGCCGCGGACCAGATCGTATTCCATCCCGGTGGGGCCGTCCGGTCCTTCGTAATAGGTGGTCGCCGTATTGTTGGTGAGCACGACCAGTTCGCCCGTGTGCTGAACCTGCTCCAGTTCATTGCGCGGCTGGGAACAACCACCAATGAGTTGGAGCAGGAGCAGTCCGCCGAGCGCGGCAGCGTAACGCCATCGTTGTCGTTGTCGGTACATGGTGCGGCTCCGCGTTCGCTGTGGCTCTGAAATATAGCATCCGCCGGTTGTCGTTATCCGACGGGAAGTGTATCTTTAGCCCCCTTCCGGAGGGGTACCGAAGCGGTCGTAACGGGCTCGACTCGAAATCGAGTTGGGGCTTTACCGCCCCACGAGGGTTCGAATCCCTCTCCCTCCGCCACTTTCTCCTCACCTGCACCAAGCTGTGCATCCTGGGTAGCTTGTTTTAAATATCAACAAGTTGAGCGAGGTACGTGACCGTGTTCACGGTCTCGGCTCTCGCTTGGTCAGCGCCCGGCGGAAGAAAGTTCCTCCGGCGTCAGTGCATAGTGTGTCCGGGTTCCTTGCTTTTCGGCATTTTGAAATCCATTTTTGCTAGGGAGCACGGCATACCGCCGTGCGGCCAGCGGAGTCTCCGATGGGGCGGGGGTTTTTCACAGCGTTGTTGCTTGCCGCACTGCTGCCGGCCCAGGCCGAGGAGCTGCGGGTGACCTTTGGCAGCGAGTATTTCACCTGGCGCGAATACGATAGCGCCAGCAGGCTGCTGGAGGAGACCGGCCTGCGTCATTTCATCGGCCTGGCGGCGGAGTCCACGCCGCAAGCGGATTGGGGCTACGGGCTGCGCAGCCGACTCTACCTGGGACAGGTGGCCTATGATGGCCAGACCCAGTCCGGTGCCCCCCATGCCACCCGTACCGATTATCTGGGCTGGACGGCCGAGCTGGATTTTACCCATCGCTTTCTCTCGGCCTCGGCAGAGCCCTATGTCTGGGGCATCACCGTCTCCCTGGGCTATGACTCCTGGCTGCGCTCATTGCACGACAAGGGCGACGTCTATGGGTATGACGAGCGCTATGATGTGGGCTATGGGCGGCTGGGGGCGATATACAGCGGCGATCACGGCTGGCAGCTGCAGGGAGGGGTAAAGCTGCCGTTCTATACCCGTGAGGACGTTGGCCTGACCCGCCTGGGTTTCGACAGCGATCCCAGTCTCAAGCCCAAGCCTGACTACAGCCTGTATGCCGCGGTCAGTTATCGCCTGAATTCGCGCTGGGACCTGGGCGGCTATTACGACAGCTATCGTTTCCGCCCGTCGGACAGCGCCCTGGTCAGTGGCGGGGGTTCGCTCTACAGCGTATACCAGCCCAAGAGCCAGCAGGACAGCATAGGTTTTTACCTGAACTATCGCTTCTGACGGCAGCTTCGTATTGCGCCGCCCGCCGATCTGGTTTAACCTTGCGCGCTTTCCGGAGAGGTGTCCGAGCGGTTGAAGGAGCACGCCTGGAAAGTGTGTATACGTTAATAGCGTATCAAGGGTTCGAATCCCTTCCTCTCCGCCACTTTCCTCATCTGTTGTTCTGATGATGCGCCCCGCAGGCGCAGTTTCCCCAGTGTTCAATGGCGGACCGTGCCGGTCCCCTCGCGACGACAAGCTGTGAACCCGGTCAGGCCCGGAAGGGAGCAGCCGTAACAGTGGACTCGGGCGCCGGGGTGTGGCTGGTACGGGACGCCACCCCTATGCAATTTCCCCGCTGTCATGCCAGCGTCACCTGATCGGTTATACTGCCCGCCTCGCCGGCATGGTCCGGCTGCACCGCATCAGAGAGCTGCTTGTCCGTGAGTTATCAGGTTCTGGCCCGCAAATGGCGTCCCCGTTCCTTCCCCGAGATGGTGGGGCAGGAGCACGTGTTGCGCGCCCTGATCAACGCCCTGGATAACGACCGCCTGCACCACGCCTTCCTGTTCACCGGCACCCGCGGCGTCGGCAAGACCACCATCGCCCGTATCCTGGCTAAGTCGCTCAATTGCGAGCAGGGCATGTCCTCCCACCCCTGCGGTACCTGCAGCGCCTGCCGCGAGATCGACGAGGGGCGCTTTGTCGACCTCATCGAGGTGGACGCGGCCTCCCGCACCAAGGTGGAGGACACGCGCGAGATCCTCGACAACGTGCAGTACGCCCCCAGCCGCGGCCGCTACAAGGTGTACCTCATCGACGAGGTGCACATGCTGTCCAACCACAGCTTCAACGCCCTGTTGAAGACGCTGGAAGAGCCGCCGCCGCACGTCAAGTTCCTGCTCGCCACCACCGACCCGCAGAAGCTGCCGGTTACCATCCTGTCGCGCTGCCTGCAGTTCAACCTCAAGCGCCTGCCGCTGGAGCAGATCCGCGGCCATTTGCAGCACATTCTGGACCAGGAGGGGATCAGCGCCGAGGCGGCCGCGGTGAGCGAGATCGCCCATGCTGCCGACGGCAGCATGCGCGATGCCCTCAGCCTGCTCGACCAGGCCATCGCCCACGGCGGCGGGGCGCTGGCGGCGGAAGCCGTGCGTGCGATGCTCGGCACCATCGACCGTACGCGGGTCATCGCCCTGCTGCATGCCCTGGCCGCCGGTGAGCCGGCGCGGCTGCTGGCCGAGGCAGCGGCACTGGCGGAGTTGTCGCCCGACTACGCTGGCGTACTCAACGAACTGAACAGCGCGCTGACTCGCATCGCCCTGACACAGGCGGTGCCGGACGCGCTGGGCGAGGAGGTGGAGCAGCGCGAGGCCCTGGCCGAACTGGCGCAGCAAATCAGCCCGGAAGACGTGCAGCTGTATTACCAGATTGGACTGACCGGCCGGCGTGACCTGCCGCTGGCACCCGAGCCGCGCGGCGGCTTCGAGATGATCCTGCTGCGCATGCTGGCCTTCCGCCCGGCCGGCGGGGCGGGGCAGGGGACGGCAAAGCCTGCCGCAGCGGTCCGACCGGCAGCCGCGGCGCTTGCCCCGGTCAATGCCGTGGCAGAACCGGCACCGCAAGCGCTGTCTGCGGCACCGGCACCGGCTGCCCCGACTCCGCCCGCTGTTTCCGCCGCGGCGCCCGCATCGGCCCAGGCGTCCAGCTTCAACTGGACCGAGCTGGCCGCGACCCTGCCGCTGGGGGGGCTGGCGCGCCAGCTGGCCCTCAACTGCGCACTGCTGCGCCACGACGGCGACAGCGTCGAACTGGCACTGGAGCCGAGCCAGCGCGCCCTGCACAACAAGAAGTGGGAGGACGCCCTGGCCACGGCCCTGTCCGCGCACCTGGGCCGCCCGATGCGGCTCACCATCCAGCTGGGCGGCGGCAGCGGCGAGACGCCGATGGCGGCGCAGCAGCGCCGTGAGCAGGCGCGCCAGGCCGAGGCGCAGGCCGCCATCGAGGGGGATGCCAATGTGCAGTCCATCCTGGAGCGTTTCGGCGGCCGCATCGAGCCGGGCTCGGTGCGGCCGCTGGAATGAGTCACTGAATTTTTCACCGCAAACCTGTTGAGGAACGAGAAACGATGAAAGGCGGATTGGGCAATCTCATGCGCCAGGCGCAGAAGATGCAGGCCGACATGCAGCGCATGCAGGAAGAGCTGGCCAATATGGAAGTGACCGGCCAGTCCGGTGGCGGCATGGTGTCGGTGGTGATGAACGGCCGTCACGACGTCAAGCGGGTCAGCATCGACCCCAGCCTGATGCAGGATGACAAGGACATGCTGGAAGACCTGATCGCGGCCGCGGTGAACGATGCCGTGCGCCAGTTCGAAATGTCCAGCCAGGAGCGCAT
>JAVEVZ010000014.1:0-22938 GCA_034004805.1 Spongiibacteraceae bacterium
TCAAACACCGTCAACGTGCTGGCCAACGATACCCGCGACCTCTACAGCGACGGCCCCCAGCCCGATGGCCTGGCGCTGATCTTCTGTTGTGTGATCACCGTATTTACTGTGCTGTTCGGCTCACGCCACACCAGCAGCCACGAGCGTCACAGCGGTCTGGTGGCAGCCATCGCCTTCGATTCCGTGTTCAAGCTCGTGGCGCTGCTGGTGCTGGGCTATGTCGCGGTATTCCAGGTTTTCGACGGTTTCCAGGGGCTGGAAGACTGGCTGGCGCGACACACCGATATCCAGGCCCTGCTGTATACACCCATCCGCCAGGACGCCACGCGCTCGCTGCTGATCATCTTTTTTTCCGCCGCCGTGTGCATGCCGCAGCTGTTTCATATGGTGTTCGCGGAAAACCCCAACCGCCGCGCCCTGCAAACTGCCAGCTGGGGCCTGCCCCTTTATCTGCTGCTGCTGGCTCTGCCGGTCCTGCCGATTCTGTGGGCGGGTTTCCAGTTGGACACCTACCTGCCGCCGGAGTATTTCACCCTGGCGCTGGGCGTCGAACGGGAGTCGCCGGCCCTGGCGCTGATGGTGTTTCTGGCGGGGCTGTCCGCCGCCAGCGGCGCGATCATGGTCACCACCCTGGCTGTCGCGTCGATGTGCCTCAACCATCTGGTACTGCCCTTCTACCAGCCGGGCACCGACCAGGACATCTACCGCTGGCTGCTGTGGATACGCCGGCTGCTGATCGCCGCGATCATCCTGGGGGGCTACGTGTTCTACCGGGTGATCACCGGCCGCGAGGATCTCGCCAGTCTGGGCATGGCGTCCGCCATTGCCACCCTGCAGTTTCTGCCCGGCGTGCTGGCGGTGCTCTACTGGCCGCGCGCCAACCGGCTGGGCTTTCTGGCCGGCCTGGTGACCGGTTACAGCGTGTGGTTTGTAGCGCTGCTGCTGCCCATCGTGTCGGAGTTCAGCCCCGATGCACTGCTGAGTGTGTACCGCGATTTTGTCCGCACTGACACCCTGTGGAGCGCGGTGACGATGCTGTCCCTGGCGCTCAACGCCATGGTCTTCAGCCTGGTTTCACTGCTCACCCGCACCTACCCCGACGAGCGCGCCGCCGCGGAGGTGTGCTCACTGGACGATCTCAACCGGCCCGCCCGGGGCATACTCGACATCCAGAGCCCCCACGATATACGCCAGCGCCTGGCCACCGTGCTGGGCGAAGCCAGCGCCAGCCACGAACTGGGCCGTGCCCTGCGCGACCTGCAGCTGAGCAGCGACGAGTCCCGCCCCTACGCCCTGCGCCGTCTGCGGGACCGCATTGAGACCAACCTGTCGGGCCTGATGGGGCCATCGGTGGCCTATGAAATCATCAACAAGGTGCTGCCCTACCAGCCAGGTGGTCAGATCACCGGCGAAGACATCAATTTGATCGAATACCGCCTGGAGCGCGCCAAGCCGCTGCTGACCGGCCTGGCGGCGGACCTCGACAGCCTGCGTCGCCACCACCGCCAGACCCTGGAGGAACTGCCGATCGGGGTCTGCGCCATGGGCCACGACGGCGAAATCCTGCTGTGGAACCAGGCCATGGGGCGCCTGACCGGCATCACCAGCGAACAGGTGATCGGCTCGCACCTGGGCAATCTCCCGGCGCACTGGTCCGCCCTGCTGGGCGACTTTCTCGCCAGCCCCTCACCGCGCCTCCATAAACAGGAGATCAATCCCGGTGGCCAGCGGCGCTGGGTCAGCCTGCACAAGGCCCACCAGGCGGGGCTCGGCAACGACCAGGTCATCGTCGTCGAGGACATCACCGAGACCGAGCTGCTGGCCCAGGAGCTGATGCACAGCGAGCGCCTGGCGTCCATTGGCCGGCTTGCCGCAGGGGTCGCCCACGAGATCGGCAACCCCATCACCGGCATCGCCTGCCTGGCACAGAACCTGCGTCTGGACAAGCAGGATCCCGCACTGCTGGCGACCGCCGACGATATCCTCAAGCAGACTCAGCGCGTGTCGCGCATTGTGCAGACCCTGATCAATTTCGCCCATGCGGGGCAGGCCGGCCAGGAGGGTGCGCCCCAGCCCCGGGTGCCGGTGGTGGTCCGCAGCTGCGCCGACGAGGCCATACAGCTGCTGACCCTCAACCATGAAGCCACGCCGGTGCACTTCGACAACCAGTGCCCCGATCACCTGGTGGCCAGCGGCGATCCCCAGCTGTTGCTGCAGGTTCTGGTCAACCTGCTGTCCAATGCCCGCGACGCCAGCCGTGCCGGCGACCCGATCCATATCCAGTGCCACGTCGCCGGCGAGCGCCTGCATATCACCGTCACCGACCAGGGCAGCGGCATCGCCCGGGAGCACCTCGAAGCGATATTCGAACCCTTCTTCACCACCAAGGAGGCAGGTCGCGGCACGGGGCTGGGCCTGGCGCTGGCGTACAGTATCGTCGAGGACCTGGGCGGCGAAATATCCCTGGAAAGCCCCGTGCCGGGCCACGCTGCCGGCACCCGCGCCCACCTCTGGCTGCCCCGTCACCACAGTCCCGCAACCGCCTGACAGACGGTCGTGGACGGCGGGGGCCGCCGGGGTCCCGGCTGGATAATTCGCGGCAGAGCGGTTATGTTGTGACCTCGCATCCCAGCCACTTTCCAAAGAAATTTGATGGAAAAAATCCTGATCGTAGAAGACGAAGACGTGATCCGGACCGCCCTCAAGCGGCTGCTGGAGCACAACGGCTACCAGGTCAGTGAAGCCAATTCCGTTCAGCAGGCGGAGACCAGGCACGACCTGGCCGACTTCCAGCTGATCATCAGCGACCTGCGTCTGCCGGGCGCGCCGGGCACCGACCTGATCCAGAAGGCCGAGGATGTGCCGGTGCTGATCATGACCAGCTACGCCAGCCTGCGCTCCGCGGTGGACTCCATGCGTATCGGCGCGGTGGACTATATCGCCAAGCCCTTCAATCACGACGAAATGCTGGACAAGGTTCAGCACATTATTCGCACCCACAGCCGCAGCGAAGGCGAGCAGCGCCAGTCGCCTCGCAACCGCAAGCGCGGCCAGCCGCAGCTGGGCGCCATGATCGGCAGCTGCAAGCCGATGCTGCGGCTGTACGACTACATCGCCAAGGTCGCGCCCACCGACACCACCGTGCTGATCCGCGGCGAAACCGGCACCGGCAAGGAACTGGTGGCGCAGTCCATCCACAATGAAAGCCACCGCGCCGACCAGCCGCTGATCTGCGTCAACTGTGCCGCCATCCCCGAAACACTGATCGAGTCGGAGCTGTTCGGTTACGAAAAAGGTGCATTCACCGGCGCCAACACCAGCCGCATGGGCCTGATCGAGGCCGCTGACGGCGGCACCCTGTTTCTCGACGAAATCGGCGAACTGCCCATGGAGGCGCAGGCCCGGCTGCTGCGCTTTATTCAGGAAAACGAAATCCGCCGGATCGGTTCGGTGCAGTCCCGCAAGGTCAATGTGCGCCTCATCTGCGCCACCCACCGCGACCTCAAGGGCCTGTCGGAAACCGGCGGCTTCCGCCAGGACCTGTACTACCGCATTAACGTCCTGCAGCTGGAAGTACCGCCCCTGCGCGAGCGCGGCAAGGATATTCTGGAAATCGCCGAAACCCTGCTGGCCAACCGCTGCCAGGCGCTGGGCAAACCCGCCATGCACTTTTCGCCCAAGGCCATTCAGGCCATCACCACCTACACCTGGCCCGGCAATGTGCGCGAGCTCGAAAATGCGGTGGAGCGGGCGGTGATACTCAGCGAAAGCGAGGAGATCGATCACCAGTTGCTGGAAATCGATCTCGAACTGGTCAATGTCAGCCAGTTGCGCAACCGGCCCAGCGCCCTGGCCGAACTCCCTTCGCGCAAACCGGTCCCCGCGCCGGAACCCGTCGCCCAGGAGGACGACGACGGTGACAACCTGTCGCTGGAGGATTACTTTCAGCGCTTCGTGCTGGAGCATCAGGACTACATGTCCGAGACCGAACTGGCACAAAAGCTCGGCGTCAGCCGCAAATGCCTCTGGGAGCGCCGCCAGCGCCTGGGCATTCCACGCAAGAAGACCTCTGCAAAATCCAGCGGCTCCTAGCAGACCCTGCGCGGCCGCCTGGTGATCTCAAGCTAAAACGAAATACGCCCGAAGCTCTGAAAACCGGCTGCGCTTGCGCTCTGGGGCGCAGGCAGTGCCCGGAATGTTCATTTACTGCCGTATAAACCCCAGTGCCTGGCCGTCGCATTCCGGTAAAGACCACCCCACCGACCTTCGCCCGCTGCACTCTTCAACGCTTTCCTGGCCGATTGCCAGCCACACTGAAGCTGCGTGAAGGCCAGTTTGTTACCAATAACCCCCACAAGTAACACAAGCGGGGGCTTCAGGTAACGGTACGGGTTACCCTGCGCCTGACCGCTCCCCGGCATCTCCCCAACTCATTGATTTAAAACAAATTTCATTTTTGGCACGCTTAGTGCAAACACACTACATATAACACCTGCCGATAACTGGTCACGTGTTAAGACAATAACAATAAGAACTTCGATAATAAAAATAAAATGAACGGAATAATAACAATAAGAATGACAATAAAAATGAGAATAAAAATAATATAGCTTTAATAACAATAAACGCTGGAGACCTGGATGGGGGCGCTGAAGGCCGGTTTACGGCTTAGCCCCCTGTCACCATCCCCCGACGCATGCCACGCCGACCATCGCTTCACGTGATACCGCACCCTGGTGTCATGCCGCTTCCGTGCGCCAGCTTCCCGTGAACTGCAAACGCCACACGGCAGACCGGCCTCCGCAACGGCCGGAGCCGCCGAGGCCGGGCAGGCATTTTCCCGGGCTGGCGCCACGCTGAAGCCCATACCCTGGCGTTACCGCCTGCACCGGATCCGCGTCAGGCCGCCTCGCTCAAAGAGTCGCTCCGCCAGCGGCAAAGACCGGCACTGTTACCCACCGCGGGCCAGACCTCGACTTTCTGGGACTATCGGTAACAACACCGCAAACCACTCGCCAGCAGCGCGCCCCGTCACATAATACGTTATTGATTTTAATGGAATTAAATAATTGGCACGATTGCTGCTATCACTTGGACACAATAAAAATAATTACGACACAATAAAAGCAACAAGCAGACAGAGACCTGGATGGGGGAAAGTTTACTTTCCCCTTTTTGCTTCCACTTTCCCTTCACAGTCATCGCGTTCAGGAGCATCCACCAGCGGCGCTCCGCACCGGCCACGTGTCCGACCGCTGCCCATTCACCAACTCGCGCCGCAATACCCGGCTCCCTGTGCTAGAATCCCGCGCCCACCCGGGTAAGCAGAATCCCAATAATCCAGCGATATCACTGCATGTCTGATTTGTTACGACGAAGCCTCAACTGGCTGTCCCGCCGCGTCAACGGCCGCAACGCCCACGACGACGAGCCTTCGCGACGACCGGCCGCCCCCCATATCATCCCCCGCGACCAGCACAATATCTCGCGCCGCAACATCAGCGACAGCGCGCTCAAGGTCATGTCGCGACTCAACAGCGGCGGCTTCGAGGCCTACCTGGTGGGCGGCAGCGTGCGCGACCTGTTGCTGGGCAAGCGCCCCAAGGATTTCGACGTCGCCACCGACGCCACCCCCGAAGAAGTCCGCGAGCTGTTCCGCAACAGCCGCATCATCGGCCGCCGCTTCCGGATTGTGCACGTGCGGTTTGGCCGCGAAATTATCGAAGTGACGACCTTCCGCGCGCGCCACGAGGCCAGCGTGTCCCAGGGCCGCCCCACCAATCACCGCTCCGCGCGCAGTGCCAGCGGCATGCTGCTGCGCGACAACGTGTTCGGCAGTATTGAAGAGGATGCCGCGCGGCGCGACTTCACCATCAACGCCTTCTATTACACCACCCGGGATTTTTCGGTCTACGACTACGCCAACGGCCTGCGCGATCTGGAGTTGCGCTGCGTGCGCATGATCGGCGATCCCGAGCTGCGCTACCGCGAAGATCCGGTGCGCATGTTGCGCGCCATTCGTTTTGCCGGAAAGCTCGGCTTCGATATCGAGCCCGATACCGCCGCACCGATCGCCGCCCTCGCGCCATTGCTGCGGGATGTGGCGGCCGCGCGTCTGTTCGACGAGATACTCAAGCTACTGATGGCCGGCCACGGCGTCGACACCTGGCGGCTGCTGTGTCGCTACGGTCTCGCGGAAATACTGTTTCCCGGCACCCATGCCGCCATCCAGGCCGGCACACCGCTGGCAGACGAGCTGATCGTCAATGCGCTGCTTAACACCGACCAACGCATCCGCGAGGAAAAGCCGGTGACCCCCGCCTTTCTCTACGCCGCCCTGCTGTGGCCCGCGCTGCGCATGGAAATGGCGCGCCTCATGGCCGAGGAAGGCATGGACGAAGTGCCCGCGCTACAGCACGCGGCCCAGCGCGTGATCGACCAGCAGCTACCCATCACCACCATTCCGCGCCGTTTCTCGCAGCCCATGCGCGAAATCTGGGAACTCCAGCTGCGGCTGCCCCGACGCAGCGGCAAGCGCACCCACGAACTGGTCGAGCACCCACGGTTACGCGCCGGGTATGACTTCGTGCTGCTGCGCGAGCAGGCCGGCGAGGACCTGGGCGGACTGGGGCGCTGGTGGACCGACTATATCGGCGGCGACGATGGCCAGCGCCAGACCATGGTCGAGGCAGCCGGTCGCGGTGGCAGCGGCAACCCTCGAAGGCGGCGGCAAAAGCCCCGTTACCGCAACACCCCCAAAGCATGATCCGTTGCTTTGTGGGCCTGGGCAGCAATCTGCAGTCGCCACCGCAGCAGCTGCAGCAGGCACTGCAGGCGCTGCGGCGGATACCCCGCAGCCGGCTCGGCCTGTGTTCCCCCTGGTACTGGAACCCGTCCCTGTCTGCCGGTCAGCCGGACTATCTCAACGGCGCGGCGGAGTTGTGGACCGCCCTCGAGGCAGCGGACCTGCTGACCCATCTCCAGGCTATCGAAACCGCTCAGGGCCGCGAGCGCGCCCAGCACTGGGGTCCGCGCACTCTGGACCTGGACCTGCTGCTGTATGGCGACGAGCAGATCAACCTGCCACAGCTCCGCGTTCCCCACCCGGGCTTAACGGCCCGCGCATTTGTCCTGCAGCCCCTGCTGGATATCGACGCAGCGTTGCGTCTGCCGGACGACACCCCGCTGGCCAGCCGGCTGGACCACGGCGCCGCGCGCGCCCTGCGCCGGATGCCCGACAGCCCGCAGCTTGAGAACTGATGTACAGGCGTTGAAGTGATGACTCTGACCGAACAACAAAAGCAGGAAGCGCCGCGCTATATCGCGGTGGAAGGCCCTATTGGCGTCGGCAAGACCACGCTGGCGCGCCGTCTGGCGGATACTTTCAATTACCAGACACTGCTGGAACAACCGGAGCAGAATCCGTTTCTGGAGCGCTTCTACCGCAACCCGCGCCAGACCGCGCTGGCGACCCAGCTTTATTTTCTGTTCCAGCGCGCCCAGCAGCTGGAACAGTTGCGCCAGACGGATTTGTTCAGCCCGCCACAAGTCTCCGATTTCCTCATCGAAAAGGACCGACTGTTCGCGCGCCTCAACCTGGACGAACACGAATACGCGCTGTACGACAAGGTCTACGAGCAAATGGCATTTGAAGCGCCGGCGCCCGATCTGGTGATCTACCTGCAGGCGCCCGCCGATGTTCTGCTGGCCCGCATCCAGCAGCGCGGTGTCAGTTTCGAGCAGCTGATCGAGCGCGACTATCTTGAAAAGCTCAATGAAACCTACAGCCAGTTCTTTCTGTATTACGACAGCGCGCCACTGCTGATCGTCAACGCCACCGAGATTGACTTGGCGAATAGTGACGCAGACTATGCGCAACTGGTCGACTACCTGATGAAAATCCGCAGTGGTCGCCACTACTTCAACCCGACGTTTTTTTAAGGCTCCGCGGGGAAATCCCGCAAGCGCAGCAAATTGACAGCCGCGCCCAGGCGCACTTCAAAACAGGAGCTGGCGATGAAGCCCATCACACTGACCACCTTGCGCGCCGCCAAGCAGGCAGGGCAGAAGTTTGCGGTTATCACCGCCTACGACGCGAGCTTCGCGCGCCTGATGGAGCCCGCCGGCATTGAGGTGATCCTGGTCGGCGACAGCCTGGGGATGGTCCTCCAGGGGCACGACAGCACCCTGCCCGTTACGGTCGATGACATGGCCTACCACACCGCCTGCGTCAAGCGCGCCGGCGCCGGTTGCCTGATTGTCGCGGACATGCCCTTTGCCAGCTACGACAGCACCGAGCAGGCCCTGCACAACGCGGCCGTCCTGATGCGCGCCGGCGCCCATATGGTCAAGCTGGAGGGCGGCGCCTGGCTGGCCGATACCGTGCAGGCACTGACCCGGCGCGGCATTCCGGTCTGCGGCCATATCGGCCTGACACCCCAGTCCGTCAATACCCTAGGGGGCTATCGGGTGCAGGGGCGCGCCCCGGAGCAGGCCCAGCGCCTGCGCGAAGACGCACTGGTGCTGGAACAGGCCGGCGCGGGCCTGCTGGTACTGGAATGCGTGCCCCGGCAGCTGGGCGCCGAGATCACCCAGGCACTGGGCACTACCGCTACGATCGGCATCGGCGCGGGCCCGGACACCGACGGCCAGGTACTGGTCCTCCACGATATGCTGGGGCTGTCGGCACCAGTGCCGCGCTTCGTGCGCGACTTCATGGCGGGGGCCGACAGTATTCAACAGGCCCTGGCCCGCTACGCCGCCGCCGTAAAATCCGGCGAATTTCCGGGCCAGGCGCATTGTTACCAGTAACCCCCGGGCTGCTTAGCTTTGCGCTAACCCATTGTTTTTATTTGATAAAATTGCCGAAGTGCAGCGCTGCCCGTTACCGTGCGGGGACAGCCTCCAAATTTGGGGATTTTCGTAACAAACCCACAATTTTTTTGTTACCTCAACCGTTGCGACCGCTGTCACAGTTGGGGCATACTTGCCCGCCACCGGCTCCTGCTGGGTATTTTATGAGCAGGAACGGCGGCAGTACCAAGCGGGCACCAGAGCCCTACCTCTACCCTTGGCAACTCGACCGCACGAGTGATAAGTGGGGTGGCATATGAAAACATTGACCAGCATATCGCAGCTGCGCGCTGCGCTGAATGGTGACCGGCGCAAGGGCAGGCGCATTGCGTTTGTGCCGACCATGGGCAATCTTCACGAGGGCCACCTTCAGCTCGTGCGCCGCGCCAAGCGCGTTGCCGATATCGTGGTGGTCTCGATCTTCGTCAACCCGCTGCAGTTCGGACCCTCCGAGGATCTCGCCAGCTACCCCCGCACCCTGAACGCCGACAAACAGAAGCTGTTCGCCGAGGGCGTCCAGTACCTGTTCCATCCCGGCGTGGACGACATGTACCCCGACGGTATGGCCAACCAGAGCCTGGTCAGCGTCCCCGATGTCACAGAAACCCTGTGCGGCAGCAGCCGGCCCGGTCATTTCACCGGTGTGGCCACGGTGGTGACCAAGTTGCTGCAGATCGTACAACCCGATGTCGCGGTGTTTGGCGAGAAAGACTTCCAGCAGCTCACCGTGATCCGCAAGATGGTCGCCGACCTGTGCATGCCCGTGGAGATCATGGGTGTGAGCACCGCCCGCGATGTGGACGGCCTGGCGCTCAGTTCGCGCAACGGGTATCTGAACCGCGCGGAGCGTGAAATCGCCCCCGAGCTGCACCGTGCCCTGCAGGAGTGCCGCGAGGCCATCGCCTGCGGCTTCGACAGTTACCGCGAGCTGGAACATCACGCCGTCGAGCGCCTGAAAGGCGCCGGCTTCAGGCCTGACTATGTCGCCGTGTGCGACGCTCGCACCCTGCGCGAACCCACTCTCAATACTGAACAGGTCGTGATTCTCGCCGCGGCCTATCTGGGCAGGACCCGCCTGATCGACAACGTGACCCTCAACCTCAACCCCAGTCAGGACTGGGGCATGCTGGCCGCAGTCTGAGCGCGGCAACAGGAGCAGTTTCCATGCACACCACCATGCTCAAGGCCAAGTTGCACAAGGCCGTCGTAACCCACTCGGTACTCAACTACGAAGGCTCCTGCGCCATCGACGGAGAGCTGCTGGATCTGGCCGGCATCCGCGAGTACGAGCAGATCGACATCTACAACGTCAGCAATGGCGAGCGTTTCACCACCTACGCCATCCGCGGTGAGGAAGGCTCGCGCATGATTTCGGTCAACGGTGCCGCGGCCCGCAAAGCGGCAGTGGGCGATACGGTGATTATCTGCGCCTACGCAGGCTATTCCGAAGCCGAGCTGGCCAGACACAAGCCGCGTCTGATTTATATGAACCGCGACAACACCGTCAGTCACAGCGCCAACGCCATCCCCCTGCAGGTCGTCTGACCCCGCCGCGGCCCCGCACGCCGGGGCCGTGTGCCCACTCCGTTTTTCCCGCACCTGCTTCTGCCCTGCGCGGAATGCATCGGGTATCCTTGGCCCATCGTTCCAGGGCCTGCACAGACCGGGCCCGGCAGACTCAAGAGGGAGCAGGCTCAATGCACAAGATTTCCACCCACCCCGTGCCCGAAGCGCTGGCCAGGACCGCGCATATCAACGCCGAGCGCTACCGGGCCCTGTATCACCAGTCCATCACCCAGCCCGATGTGTTCTGGGCGGAACAGGCGCGGACTTTCCTGCAATGGGATCGCCCCTGGAACAGTGTCTGCGTCGCAGACTTCCCCGCCGGCCAGGCGCGCTGGTTTGACGGCGCCACCCTCAACGTCAGCGTCAACTGCATCGACCGCCACCTGCCCCAGCGGGCACAGCAGACCGCCATTATCTGGGAAGGCGACGACCCGGCCGACGCCAAAACCATCAGCTACCAGACCCTGTACGAGGAGGTCTGCCGGCTCGCCAATGCGCTGAAAGCGCGGGGCGAGACCAAGGGCGACCGGGTCTGCATCTATATGCCGATGATTCCCGAGGCCGCCTACGCCATGCTGGCCTGCGCTCGCATTGGCGCGGTGCACTCGGTGGTATTCGGCGGCTTCTCGCCCGAATCCCTCAAGGACCGCATCCTCGACGCCGACTGCCGGGTAGTTATCACCGCCGACGAAGGCGTGCGCGGCGGCAAGGCCATACCACTCAAGGCCAATGCCGACAGTGCCCTCAGGCATTGCCCCCGCGTCAACACGGTGCTGACCGTGCGCCGCACCGGCGCTGCCGTCGGCTGGCAGGCGGGCCGCGACGTCTGGTACCACGATGCCGTCGCCGATATGAGCGCCGAGTGCGCACCGGAGTCCATGGACAGCGAGGCGCCCCTGTTCATCCTCTATACCTCCGGCTCCACCGGCAAACCCAAGGGCGTGCTGCACACCACGGGTGGCTACCTGCTGATGGCCGCCATGACCCACAAATACACCTTCGACTACCGCGACGGCGAGGTCTTCTGGTGTACCGCCGACGTGGGCTGGGTCACCGGCCACAGCTACATCGTCTACGGGCCGCTGACCAACGGCGCGACCACCCTGATGTTCGAGGGGGTGCCCACCTACCCCGACGCCTCGCGCTGCTGGCAGGTGATCGACAAATACCAGGTCAGCACCTTCTACACGGCGCCCACCGCCCTGCGCACGCTGATGGGCCAGGGCGATGCGTACGTGACCTGCACTTCGCGAAAGAGCCTGCGCATCCTGGGCACCGTCGGTGAGCCCATCAATCCCGAGGTCTGGGAGTGGTACTACGAACAGGTGGGCGAGAGCCGCTGCCCGGTGGTCGACACCTGGTGGCAGACCGAAACCGGCGCCCATATGATCACCGCCCTGCCGGGCGCCATGACCCTCAAACCCGGCTCGGCGGCACTGCCCTTCTTCGGGGTCCAGCCCGCCCTGGTGGATGGCGAGGGCCGCGAAATCGAAGGGCCGGGCCAGGGCAACCTGGTCATAAAAGCCTCCTGGCCGGCGCAGATCCGTTCGGTCTATGGCGATCACCAGCGCATGATCGACACCTACTTCGCCACCTATCCCGGCTACTACTTCAGCGGCGACGGTGCGCGTCGCGACGAGGACGGCTACTACTGGATCACCGGCCGCGTGGACGATGTCCTCAATGTCTCAGGGCACCGCATGGGCACTGCGGAAGTGGAGAGCGCGCTGGTACTGCACGACGCCGTGGCCGAAGCCGCTGTGGTGGGCTATCCCCATGACATCAAGGGTCAGGGCATCTACGCCTATGTGACGCTGATGCGCGGGGTGCAGCCCAGCGAGGCGCTGCACCAGGAGCTGGTGGCGATCTGTGCACGGGAAATCGGCGCCATCGCCAGGCCTGATGTTATCCAGTGGGCACCCAGTCTGCCGAAGACGCGCTCCGGCAAGATCATGCGGCGCATCCTGCGCAAGCTCGCCTGCAACGAGCTGGATTCACTGGGGGATATCTCCACCCTGGCGGACCCCGGCGTGGTTGAGGAGTTGATCCGGCAGCGTGCGCAGGCCTGAGGCCGCGACCGGTTGTCCCCCGCCAGGGGTCAGCCCGCGCTTCGAACTGCGGTCCAGGCGCGGCGGAGCAGCAGCAGGCCCGCCAGCGTCAGCACAGCCCACAACACCAGCCCCACCTGCCAGTACCGTGCCTCGGCGAGCGCACCCTGTTCAAGCGCCGCCCCGGCCGCCGGAAGCGCCGTCGCGGGCAGCTGATAGACCGCGGCCCAGGCTGGTGCGCCGGCGAGCAACACAGGGCGCATTACCCACCACACCCGGCCGCTGCCAGGCTCCCGCAGCAGGCCCTGGCCACCCTGTAACACCCTGTCGCGCACCGCCGGCGGCAGCGTTTCCTGCACCGCGGCGCCTGCCTGATTGATGACCAGGTCTGCGACCTGGTCAGGCGCCTGTTCCCGGGGCGGGGGGGAGTCCGGGGTCGACACCTGACCGGCGGCCTGTGCACTCGTTACCAGCACCCCCTCTTCGGTGACCAGGTGCAGCTGTCCCGCGCCCGCGTACAGCCCGGCATTGGTCGCGCTCAAGCGCGCCTCAAGGGCCGCCACATCCACTTCCAGGCCATACACCCCGATCGCAGCGCCTGCCTGGAGCAGCGGCACCGTCACCGCCAGCGCGCGCTGCATCCGCCCGCCCTCAGCGGCGTGGAAATACGGCCCGACCAGGCAACTGTGCGCCGTGACCAGGGCGCAGCGAAACCGCTGCTCGCCGGCATCGCTGTTGTGCCCGGCGCCGGTCAGCTGCAGCTCCTCGATGACGCGCGCCGACAGGGCATCGCCCGCAGTCCGCCTCCACTGCACCGCGAAACGCCCGGCGCCATTGGAGCCGTACTCGGTATCGCCGACAAATACCTCGTCCTGCTCGTCCACCGCATTGGGCTGCCACACCGCGTAGACCCCCAGCGCGTCGGGGTTGCCGGCCAGCGCCGCGCGCATCAGCGCCTGCACGACCTTGCGCAGGCTGCTGTAATACGCCGTGGTTCCCGTGCTTTGCTGCAGCACCAGGGTGCCGGTGGCGAGGTCCTGCAGTTGCTGGCGCACGGCGGCCAGCTCGGTGCTGAGGTCGGCGAATGCGGCCTGCAGCGGCGGGCCAATGCCCAGCGCCAGCGCCTGCTCGGCAAGTGCTTCACCGGCCCGCGTCTGCAACGCCTGGTGGCGCGCCGCGGCATGGGATACCAGTGCCAGCAGGATGACCATGGCCAGTCCCAGACACAGGCCGCCCAGCCATGCCGGGGGGGTGGGATTCGACAAGCGCTTCATCGGGCCTCTCTGCCTGGATAACCTCCGGACGACTGGCGGATGGCAGCGCTGATAAGGGCCAGAGCAGCCACCCGGGCTCAGGATCTGCCGGGACAAAGTCTGAGCGTAGACCCTATCCGGCCAGCGCGCAGCGTTGCCGCGACACCAACACCCGCCTGCTCAGCCACCCTGTTGCAGGGCCAGCTGCGCGTCGCGCCGGTAGCGGCGCTCCTTGCGGCGCATCAGCAGCCAGCCGACAAACGCAGCCACGGCGACCGCGATGATCAGTATCGCCGCCAGTGCGTTGATCTGCGGGCTGACCCCCAGCCGCACACTGGAGAACACCACCATCGGCAAGGTGGTCGCGGAAGGGCCCGAGACAAAGCTGGCGATAACCAGATCGTCCAGGGACAGGGTGAAGGCCAGCAGCCAACCCGCCACCAGCGCCGGGGCAATGATCGGCAGGGTAATGGTGACAAAGGTTTTGAAGCGGCCGGCACCGAGGTCCATCGCCGCCTCCTCCAGCGACATATCCATCTCGGCCAGGCGCGACGACACCACCACCGCCACATAGGCCGTGCTGAAGGTCACATGGGCAATCCAGATGGTCAGCATGCCGCGCTGGGAGGGCCAGCCCAGCCACTGGCCCAGGCTGACAAACAGCAGCAGCAGGGACAGACCGGTGATGACCTCGGGCATGACCAGTGGCGCAGTGATCAGCCCGGAAAATGCAGTCCGCCCCCGGAACCGGTGCAGGCGCGTCAGCACCACCGCCGCCAGGGTGCCGAGGGCAACCGCGGCGGTGGCGGTCATAAACGCGATCCGCAGGCTGATCCACGCCGCGCCCAGCATCTGCGGGTCGCGTATCAGCTCGCCGTACCAGCGCACCGAAAACCCGCCCCATACCGCGACCCGGTCCGAGGCGTTGAACGAATAGATAACAAGAATCAGCATCGGGGCGTACAGGAACACAAACCCCAGCAGCAGGAAGATCCGAGTCAGCGCGGACAGGCGCGGCGCACTCATAGCCTGGCCTCCAGCTCCCGTGAACGGTGGCGTTGAAACAGCATCAGAGGCACCAGCAGCAACAACAGCATGATCACGGCCACCGCCGACGCCACCGGCCAGTCACGGTTCTTAAAGAATTCATCCCACAGCACCTTGCCGATCATCAGCGAATCCGGGCCGCCCAGCAGCTCGGGAATCACAAACTCACCCACCGCCGGAATAAACACCAGCATGGAGCCGGCGATAATGCCGCTGCGCGACAGGGGCAGGGTCACCGTCAGAAACGCCTTCCAGGGGCGCGCGCCCAGATCCCCCGCCGCTTCCAGCAGGCGCAGGTCCAGCTTGGCCAGGTTGGCGTACAGCGGCAGGATCATAAACGGCAGATAGGCGTAGACAATACCGATATACACCGCCAGATCCGTGTGCAGCAGCGTCAACGGCTCGTCGATCACGCCGAGACCTAGCAAGCTGTTGTTGATCAGCCCGTTGCTGCGCAGCAGCCCTATCCAGGCATAGATGCGTATCAGAAACGAGGTCCAGGACGGCAGTATCACCAGCATCAGGCAGATATTGCGCGTCGACGGCGGCATGCGCGCGATGGCATAGGCGATGGGATAGCCCAGCAGCAGGCACAGCAGCGTGGAGATGCCCGCGATGCGCAGCGAGTTGAGATAGGCATCGACATACAGGCTGTCATCAATCAGGTAGCGGTAATTGCCCAGATTGAGGTTGATGGTCAGCACGTCGTCGGCCCAGGCGACCAGGTCCGTGTAGGGTGGAATCGCGATCTCGGTTTCCGCAAAGCTGATCTTCAGCACGATCAGAAACGGCAGGGCAAAAAACAGCAGCAGCCAGAGATACGGCGGCGCGATCACCGCCCAGCGCCCGGAGGGTAGCAAGCGTCTGAGCGCGCTCACGACGTCAGCACCACGCCGCTGTCGTTGTCCCAGTACACCCAGACCCGGTCATCCCAGGTGAAGCGCTCGTTGCTCCAGCGTATCTCGTTGAGCAGCGTCACCTGTATCCGGCGCCCGCTTTTCAGGCGCAAATGGTAGACGGAATGGCTGCCCAGATAGGCGATGTCCTCAATCACTCCCGAGGTCGCGTTATGGGCTCGCTGCGGGTCGGTTTTACTCATGTCGATTTTTTCGGGACGGATAGCGAAGGCCACCTCCATGCCGCTGACGCCGGTCACCCCGTGACCGATATAGATGTCCTTGTCCATATCCGGCGACACGACGGTGCAGTGGTCGATCTCATCCTCGCCAAGCCGGCCCTCGAACAGGTTCACCGAGCCGATAAATTCAGCCGTGTAGCGACAACTGGGCTGCTCGTAGATCTCATCCGGCGAGCCGATCTGGCGGATCTGGCCTGCGTCCATGATCGCGATCCGGTCGGCCATGGTCATGGCTTCTTCCTGGTCGTGGGTCACCATCACGCAGGTGACGCCCAGGCGCTCGATAATGCGCACCACTTCCAGCTGCATCTGGGTGCGCAGTTTTTTGTCCAGCGCGCCCATGGGCTCGTCCAGCAACAGCAGCTTGGGCCCCTTGGCCAGACTGCGCGCCAGCGCCACCCGTTGTTGCTGGCCACCGGACAACTGGTGCGGCTTGCGTTTGGCAAACTTTTCCATGCGCACCAGCTTGAGCATTTCCGCTACCCGCTCGGCAATTTCCGATTTGTGCAGCCGGTCCTGCTTGAGGCCGTAGGCGATATTCTGTTCCACCGTCATATGCGGAAACAGGGCATAGGACTGGAACATCATATTGATAGGACGCTGGAACGGCGGCAGCCGGCCCAGGTCCTGGCCGTCCAGCACGATGCGCCCTTCGCTCAGGGTTTCGAAGCCCGCCAGCATCCGCAACAGCGTGGATTTGCCGCAGCCCGACGCACCCAGCAGGGCAAAGATTTCGCCGCGCCGTATCGAAAAGCTGACGTCGTCAACCGCCCGGAAGCTGTCGTACAACTTGCTGACACCGTCGATCACCACATAGTTATCGCGACTGGTATCGGCCTTGCGCGCCACGGCGGCAGGTGAAATCGCTGCCGCTGCAGGTGGTATTGCTGATGACATGGAGGAAGCTCCCTGACAGCGCGTTAGGGGCACAGCCGGGCGCGGCGCGCCCGGCCATTGTTCACTTGCCGGTTTTTATTTCTGTCCAGGTGCGCGTATAGACGCGATCCACCTTGGGGCCCACCATCTTGCGCACAAACAGTTTCTCAAGTACCTCGTCCGGCGGATAGATGGCGGAATTATCGACGATCGCCGGGTTGATCATCGGCTTGGAGGCGGGCACGCCATTGGCGTAGCTGACCAGGTTACTGTTGGCCGCGGCGATATCCGGACGGCTCATAAAGTTGATAAACGCGTGGGCGTTGTCGACGTTCCTGGCGTCCCTGGGAATACCGAAAATATCGAACCAGAGCAGCGCGCCCTCCTTCGGGATGCTGTAAGCCACTTGTACGCCCTTGGCGGCATCCGCGGCGGCCTGGAGAATATCCCCCGACCAGCCCACGGCGACGCAGATATCGCCATTGGCCAGGTCGTCGATATATTTCGACGAATGGAAATAGGTGATGTGCGGGCGTATTGCCATGAACAGGGCCTTGGCCTTGCCGGTGATCAGTTTCGCGTCTTCGCTGTTGGGGTCTTCGCCCAGATAGTTGAGCGCAGTGGGAATCACCTCATCGGGGGCATCCAGCATCGCCACGCCGCAGCCGGCCAGTCTGGAAATGTATTCCGGCTTGAATACCAGGTCCCAGCTGTTCAGCGGCGCGTCATTCCCCAGTGCCGCCCGGACCTTGGCGACGTTGTAGCCTATGCCGGTCGTGCCCCACATATAGGGTATGCCGTGTTTGTTGCCGGGATCCACGGTGGCGATACGCGCCATCAATTCGGGATCCAGTTCGCTGAAGTTGGGGAGCTTGCTGCGGTCCAGTTCCATGAACACCCCGGCCTTGATCTGGCGGGCCATAAAGCTGAGGGTGGGCACCACCACGTCGTAACCGCTGTTGCTGGCCAGCAGCTTCGCCTCCAGTACGTCATTGCTGTCGAACAGGTCATAGACGACCTTGATACCAGTCTCGGCGGTGAATTTTTCCAGCACCGCAGGATCGATATAGTCGGACCAGTTGTACACATTCACTACGTTCTGCTGCGCACTCACCGCCATGCTGACCGCCATCACGCCGCCCAGCACAAGCGTTTGCATCGATTTGATGATCATTACCTGCCTACCCCTGCCAACCGTTGGTTCGAGTTCGGAGCGCAGCGCGATCCGCGTTTGGACAGAACGTCCGCTACCTGTTTCCGGCCCAGTTCAATCCTGAGACCGGCCTATTCCGCCTGCCGGGGTCAACCCCGACAGCCCCGCCTCCCCTGTTCCGGAGTTGCGCAAAAAGCCGCTTCATCTTGGCATACGGGGACGGCTTTCGCCCAGCCGGCCACGCCTCAGCCGCCTGCCCGTGCCGGCGCGGCGGGATTCTCCAAGGCCGGCGCGTTCCGGTCAAATTTTCCTGCAGCCGGCGCCGTGCCCAGCGCGCGCCTGATGGCCTGTTAGACATTGAGCAGCAGAAACTCCCGCTCCCAGGAGCTGATGACGCGGAAAAAGGTCTCGTACTCCTTGGCCTTGATTCCCGCGTAGGCCTTTACAAAATCCGGGCCCATCAGGGTCTGCAACTCGGTGCTCGCGCGCAGCAGGTCCAGGGATTCCTCGATATTGCGGGGCAGGCCGAAGGGCATTTCGTAGGCGTTGGTTTCCAGCGGTTCGGTGGGCTCGATACGCTGCTTCATGCCCAGGTAGCCACAGGCCAGCGAGGCGGCCATGGCCAGATAGGGATTGACGTCGGCGCCGGCCAGGCGGTTCTCCACCCGCATATCCGCGGCGCTCGAAAACGGCACCCGCAGCCCGGCAGTGCGGTTGTCCCAGCCCCAGTGCAGGTTGATCGGCGCCGCCAGTTCCTTGGCGAAGCGGCGGTAGGAATTCACGTTGGGCGCAAAAAAGGCCATCGCGGCCGGCGTGTACTTCTGCAGGCCACCGATAAAGTGGCGGAACAGGTCCGTCATGCCGCCCTGCTCATCAGCGAACACATTGCGGCCGTCCTTGTCCAGGAGACTCTGGTGCATATGCATGGCCGAACCGGGTTCGGTGGCCATAGGCTTGGCCAAAAAGGTGGCATAGACGCCGTGACGCAGGGCCACTTCGCGCATAGTGCGCTTGAACAGAAACACCTGGTCGGCCAGTTCCATCGGATCGCCATGGCGGAAGTTCACCTCCATCTGCGCGGCGCCGGACTCGTGGATCAGGGTGTCCACGTCCAGCTCCATGGCCTCGCAGAAGTCGTACATGTCCTCGAACAGCGGATCGAACTCATTGACCGCGTCGATACTGTAGGACTGGCGCGCCGTCTCCGAGCGCCCCGAGCGCCCGATCGGCGGCAGCAGCGGGAAATCGGGGTCGGTGTTCTTCTGCACCAGGAAAAACTCCACCTCGGGCGCGATCACCGGCGTCCAGCCCTCCCGCATATACAGGGCCAGGATGCGGCGCAGCACCGTGCGCGGCGCCAACGGGTAGAGCTCGCCGTCGCGGCCGTAGCAGTCGTGAATGATCTGCGCGGTGGCGTCCTCGGCCCAGGGCACGATGCGCGCGGACGCGGGGTCGGGCCTGGCGAACATATCGATATCGCCCGGGTGCACCATGGAGCAGTCGTCGGGCCAGTCGCCGGTCACGGTCTGGATAAAGATCTGCTCCGGCAGGCGCATGCCCTCATCGGCAAGAAACTTGTCGGCGGGGATGATCTTGCCCCGGGCGTTGCCGGTCATATCCGGCACCAGGCACTCCACCTCGGTGATGCGGCGCTCTTTCAACCACTGCTTGAGATCCTGGATTTCCATGGTTACCTCGACCCGCGTCCGGCCGCCCGTTGCCGGCAGGCGTCGCCAAAGGCGCTGAACAGCTTCAGATAGAACGGGTTGCTCATTACCTGCCATTCGGGGTGCCACTGCACCGCCATCACAAAGCCGGCCGCGGCGGGCAGCGATACCGCCTCCACCAGACCGTCGGGCGCGGTGGCCTCGACCACCAGCCCCTCAGCCAGGCGCGCAATCCCCTGCCCGTGCAGGCTGTTGACTTCAGCCTCCCGGCGATCGCTGATGCGCGCCAGCAGACCGCCCTCGACGAGGGTTACCGTGTGGGCCGGGGCATATTGCACATCGACGCCCTGCGCGAGATCCTCGCGGTGATCCATCAGCCCGTCCACTCTGTGCAGCTGCTGGTGCAGACTGCCCCCCAGCGCCACGTTGAGTTCCTGCAGGCCGCGGCAGATACCCAGTATCGGCAGGCCTGCATCGATAGCGGCCGGAATCAGCGCAAGATTGCTGTGGTCGCGACAGGGATCGCGCAGGGGATCGGTTTCCGTGGACACCTGCCCGTAGTGCTGCGGCTCGATATTGGAAACCCCGCCGGTAAGCAGCAGGCCGTCCAGCTTCGCCAGCAGCGCAGACCACGGATACTGCCCGGCCAGTGCGGGAATCACCATGGGCAGGCCGCGGGCTGCTTCGATCACGGCGGTCAGGTATTTTTCACCGGCACTGTGGGACTGGTGCAGGCCGTCTCGCTTGCGATCCGCTGTAACACCGATCAGCGGCTGTAACGAAGGCATGGTGCGGTTACCGGTAGCCAGGGGATGGATCACGATAGCGCTGCAATGGCGTCAAGGTCCATGCGGCGCGTTGATTAATGCCGGCAGCAATAGCCATAACGGCAGCGTACTGTAGACTGGTGTACACCTTTTTGCACGGCGCTGCCCAGTCACCATGACGGTACCCGATCATCCGTTCACCCTCGAGGCCCGCCGGTATCTGGCAGCCCGGCCCGACACTGAAACCGTCGACCTGTTGATCGCCGACGCCAACGGGATATTGCGCGGCAAGCGCGTCACCGCCCACAATCTCGACGAGTTGGCCGGTGAAGGCGTGTGTCTGCCGCCCTCTTCCCTGTACGTGGATATCACCGGCAGCACCGCGGAGGCCACCGGGCTCGGCTTCGATATCGGCGACCTGGATCTGATGTGCCGGCCGGTGCCCGGCAGCCTCAAGCCGGTGCTGTGGCAGCCGCGTCCCAGCGCCCAGCTCCTGCTTGCCATGTTCAACGAGGACGGCAGTCCCTTCGCCGCCAACCCGCGCGAGGTACTCAAGCAGGTGCTTGCCCGACTCCGCGCGCGGGGCCTGCGCCCGGTGGTTGCCGTGGAGCTGGAGTTCTATCTGATGGACGCCGCGCGGGATGCCGACGACCGCCCGCAGGCCCCCATCTCGCCGGCCACCGGCGAGCGCGACCGCACCACGCAGGTGTACGGCATCGCCGAGCTGGACAGCTACCGGGATTTTATCCGCGATATCAACAAGGCCTGCGCGGCGCAGGATCTGCCCGCCTATACCGCGGTCGCGGAATACGCGCCGGGCCAGTTCGAGATCAACCTCAAGTACCGCGACGACGCGGTGCAGGCCTGCGACGACGCCATCTACCTGAAGCGACTGGTCAAGGGCGTGGCCGAGCGCCACGGCATGGTCGCCACCTTTATGGCCAAGCCCTACCCGCAGCACGCCGGCAGCGGCACCCATGTCCACGTCAGCCTGTTGAACGACGACGGCGTCAACGTGCTGGTGGACGACCACGACCAGCTCACGCCGGTCATGCTCGCCGCGATAGCGGGCCTGCAGCAGTTCATGGCGGGGTCGATGCTGTTGCTCGCGCCCCACGCCAACTCTTACCGGCGTTTTGTGGAAGACGCTTTCGTGCCACTGTCGCCCTGCTGGGGCCACAACAATCGCACCGTGGCGCTGCGCATCCCCGCCGGCCCGCGCCATGCGACGCGCATTGAGCACCGGGTAGCGGGTGCGGATGCCAACCCCTATCTGGTGGTGGCCGCGATCCTCGCCGGGATCGACTACGGTCTGGCGCGCAAACTCTCACCCACCGCCAGGACCACCGGCAATGCCTACCTCCAGCAGCGCCGCATCCTGCCGCGATACTGGAACACTGCCATCGACGCCTTCAATGCCCACGAAGGCCTGCGCGACTACCTCGGCAAGACCTTCTGCAACGCGTATCTGGCCCTCAAGCACGCCGAGCTGGAAGCCTTCCAGCGCCATGTCTCGCACCTGGAACTGGACTGGTACTGGCGCAGCATGTGACACCCGCGCGCCGCTTTACACGTCCAGTTTGATCCAGGTCGATTTCAACTCCGTGTATTTGTCCAGCGCATGCAGGGACTTGTCGCGCCCGTTGCCGCTTTGCTTGAAGCCGCCAAAGGGCATGGTCATATCGCCGCCATCCCAGTTGTTGACCCACACGCTGCCGGCGCGCAGCTGGCGGGCGACGCGGTGCGCTTTGCCGATATCGCGGCTCCACACCGCCGCCGCCAGGCCGTAGACGCTGTCGTTGGCGATCTGCAGCGCCTGCTGCTCTCCCTCGAAGCTCACACAGGACAGCACCGGACCGAAGATCTCTTCCTTGAAGATGGTCATATCCGGGGTAACGCCGGCAAAGATCGTGGGTTCCAGATACAGGCCCCCGGTGTCCTGCATCGTGCGCTTGCCGCCCAGGCGCAGCGCCGCGCCCTCCTGCCGGGCGGTGTCGATATAGCCCAGCACCTTGTCCAGCTGCAGCTGGTCGACAATCGCCCCCATGGTGGTGGCCGGCTCCAGCGGATGGCCGGGAAAGCGCGACTGGCTGGCCGCCATCACTTTCTCCATAAACTCCGCCTGGATGGGCTTTTCCACCAGCAGCCGTGAGGCCGCCGTGCAGACCTCGCCCTGGTTGAAAAAAATCGCGGAGGCTGCTGCCCGGGCGGCGGCGTCGATATCGGGGCAATCGGCAAACACGATGTTGGGGCTTTTGCCGCCGCACTCGGTATAAACGCGCTTTAGGTTCGACTGGCCCGACAGAATAAACAGCTGCTTGCCCACGGCGGTCGAGCCGGTGAACACCAGCCCGTCCACATCGCCGTGCAGACCCAGGGCCTGGCCCGCGCCCGGGCCAAAGCCCGGCAACACATTGAACACGCCGTCGGGAATGCCCGCTTCCGCGGCCAGCTCCGCGACCCGGATGGCGGTCAGCGGCGATTTTTCCGAGGGCTTCAGGATCACGCTGTTGCCCGCCGCCAGGGCCGGCGCAAACTTCCAGCTCGCCATCAGCAACGGGAAATTCCAC
>JAVEVZ010000240.1:0-4706 GCA_034004805.1 Spongiibacteraceae bacterium
CCGCGGCCGGCCGCTGACCACCGCCTCCACGGCGTCCTCCCGCAGCTGGCGCTTGACCAGGCCGGTAAGCATGCTGAAGGGCGTCGACACGATATCCCGCAGGCCGTCGACACTGGTGGCACTGCGCACCATGCGCCCGGCGTCCCACATCAGGTCGCGCAGGATCGCGCGCTTGGGCAGGCTGCCCTCTTCATGCACCAGGGTCAGGCGGTGCAGTGAATACAGGCCGACGATAAACGCCAGGATAAAAAAGAAATCCCAGTGATTGATCACCAGCGTCTCGATGGTCAGGGCCTGCTCAGGGCTCTGCCAGGTCACGCTGATCGACAGCGAGCGCGCCGCGAAATAATCCGCGGACAGACCGCCGATCAACGGTGCAACACCCGCCGCCAGGGAACTCACCAGGCTGTTGATGGCGAGGAACGAGGTCGCCTGTTTCGACGGCGCCAGCTTCAGCGCGATGCTGTTGGTGGTGAGGCTCACCCCGGCAGTGGCCACGCCCATAAAGAGGTGCAGGATGACCAGAATCGGCGTGCTCCAGGCGTGGCGCTCGGGAAATGCAACAAAGGTCCAGCCCAAAAAACAGAACAGAAACAGCGTGCCGCAGAACCCCAGCACCGATTTGTGGCTGAAGCGGTCTGCGTAGCGACCCCACACCCGCAGCGACAGCGCAGTGACCGCCTGGCTGAACAGGGTCAGCAGAATCACCGCGCGCAGGCTGTAGCCCAGGGTCGTCAGCATGTAGACGATAAAAAACGGCGTCGCCAGATTCACCGAAAAATTCCACGCGCACATAAAGGCCATCAGGCGCCGGAAATTGGCGTGGTAGAACGGTGCCTGCAGGCGCCGCCACTGGAAGGCCTGGCCATAGGCCTCGGCTTCCGCCTCCGCCATCGGCACTTCGGGAATGCGCAGCATGTACACGATGCTGACTACGCCGCTGCAGAACGCCGCGCCGTACAGCCCGGCATACACCCACAGCAGCGGCCAGGGGCCATCCTGGGCGCTCCAGTCCAGCAGGAACGCGGTACCGATGCCCGCCAGCGCCGCCACCCAGGTCATATAGCCCAGGCGCCGCGCAAAGAATTCCCCCAGCCGGTGGGGCGGCACCAGATCGCGCATCCAGCTGTTCCAGGCGCAGGTCGCCACCGCGCCAAAGCAGTAGCGCACGAACATCGCCCCCAGCAGCAGCCACAGGGCCGTGTCGGGCTCCGCCAGCCACGGCAGCAGCAGGACACTGCCCAGCGCGGCGCGGCTGCCGATCATGGTCCACAGCATGATGCGCTTGCGGTTGCGCAGGCGCTCCACCAGAAATACCGCGGGCGCCTGCAGCAGGTTGGAGAGAAACGGCATGGCGCCGATCAGGCCCACCACAAAATTATTGGCGCCCAGCATCAGAGCAAAGCTGATCAGGATGGCGCCGGTGGACAGCGAATCCATCAGCTGGGCGCTGATACCGTTGATAACCAACGGGCGCAATTCGGCATGGAGATCGGTGGTCTGGCGCATCGCGTACCGCACGGGCAGGACATGGGCAACAGCTTAGCGGAGCGCGGGCCAGAGAGCGTGCGCCGCCGGCAATTTTTTAGCGCGCCATTCCAGGCGTGGTAACTCGCTATCATGGCGCCGGGCGCCGCGTTACTATTTCCGGCGCGGTTCCAGCGGGTTCACGCAGATTCATGCGCGCAGGCCCGGCACCACACCCGGGCCCGCATTCAATGACAGGCTCACCCACAAACAGACAGGGAGCGATCATGCCGTCCGTATTCGATTTCGAGGCCCAGCCCATCGGTGGTGCCAAGCAGTCCCTCAGCGCGTACCGCGGCAAAGTGCTGCTGATCGTCAACACCGCCAGCAAGTGCGGGTTCACGCCGCAGTTCGAAGGACTGGAGGCGCTGTACCAGCGCTACCGGGATCGCGGCTTTGAAATCCTCGGCTTTCCCTGCAACCAGTTTGGCCAGCAGGACCCGGGCTCGAACGACGAGATCCAGGGGTTCTGCCAGCGCAACTACGGGGTGAGCTTTCCCATGTACGCCAAGATCGACGTCAACGGCAACGCCGCCCACCCGCTGTACCAGCACCTCAAGAGCGAGTTGCCGGGCATACTGGGCAGCAAGGCGATCAAGTGGAATTTCACCAAGTTCCTGGTGGGCCGGGACGGCGAGGTACTGGCCCGCTACGCGCCCACCACCAAGCCCGAGGAACTCGCGGAAGCGATCGAGAAAGCACTGGACGCCGGCGCTACGGCGGAGCCCAAAACTGAAACCGAGACGTGATCCAGGACCAGATCTAAGCCCGACACGCCGGCTGACTGAAGGGCTGGCTGCGCTGCGCGTCGATCAGCAGGTTGCGCGGCGTCAATGCGCGCTCACAGAACTCGAACAGCGCCACCCGGTAGCCGTGTTCCGCCAGGAACAACACCCGGTCATGGACCAGCCACAGCTCCAGGGCGCGGCGGAACGCCAGCCGCACCAGATCGTGGGCGCTGACCTCCCGCAGGCGCCGGGCACCGGCGGCCTCCCAGGCCGGCCAGTCCAGCCCGGCGGGCAGTTCAAGGCCCTTGAGTGCCGCACAATGGCGGCAGAAGGTCTCGAAGCTGCCGGCCAGCCACTCGGCACCGAGTGACGGCACCGGCAGGTAATGCGCAGTGTTGCGCAGGCTGCGCTGCAATACATCAAAGCCCAGCCGCCACTGCTGCAACTGGCGGCGCTGCCGGATCACCCGCGCCGGCGCGGTCACAGTTTCCTGCACCGCGGTGCGCAGATCCTCGACACTCAAAACAAGGTCAGCGGCGCGGCCAGCGCTGGACAGCGGCTGGTAGTGCGCCGCATCGTTCAGGTGATAACAGCAAGGCGAGAGACTGAGCGCCGCGCTGCCCCGGGCCACGACCTGCTGCAGCAATCGAATGTGCAACTGGCCACAGGCGTGCAGGGCCACCGCGTGGTCGGCGCGGCCCAGCTCGGGAACCTCGCCGTGGACATCGCGCAGCCGCAGCTGCACCGGCAGCTGCAAGCGCCGGGCCAGCGCATTGCCCTCGGCCACCAGCGCCGGCTGCCACTCCAGACCCACCACCGGCTGGCCATTGCGGCCGTGCAGGCAGCGCCCCAGGTGGCCCTTGCCGGCACACCACTCCAGCCAGGGTCGCGGCCCGCAGTCGAGGCTGCCGGCGAAGGCCAGCACCTGGGCGGCCTTGCGGCCGGGAACCGCGGTGTCCCAGCGCGCCGGCAAAACCGGGGGTGGTGACTCGCGGCGCGGTATGGCGATCACCTCCAGCAGCGACTCGGCCACCGGCAGGTACGGCATCAGCGCCGTCAGCAGGCTGAGGTTATCCGCGGCCAGCTGCTCGGCCTCGGCCAGCGACAGGCCATCCAGCCAGCGGTCCAGCGCCGGCCAGCGGCCCTGCCAGGGCAGCGCACTCTGTTTGAAAGCGCGGGGCTGCCAGAGGTCGCGGTGTTCGGCCAGCAGGGCCGTCAGCCGCACAAACCGCTGCCGGTGGTTCATGGCCCCGGAAAACCTCTGCAGAACCTCGCGGACGAAGGCAGATGGCTCGTCGCCCGCACGCAGGAAGCGGCGTTTACGGGGGTGTGAATGCACATATCGAACACGACCGTTATCCGGGATTTCCCAACATCACCAGCTTGAAGGAGGTGTTGCGGGCCACCACCTCGACCCGGGCAAAATGGGCCTCGGCGCGCTGCTCCAGGGGCAGGAACTGGTTGACCACAAACAGGGCGCGGCCCGCCGGGGTCAGCAGCCGTGCGGCGGTGGCCAGAAAGCGCTCCACCAGCGCCACATCCACCGCAAAGCCCTGGTGAAAAGGCGGGTTGCACAGCACCCAGTCACAGGGCTCGCGCAGTTGCGCGCCGGCGTCGTCGGCCACGACCTTGTCGCCCAGGCCGTGGCGCCGGAAGTTTTCGCGGCAGGCCGCCAGCGCCGCGCAGTTGTTGTCGGTGGCAAGCCATTCGACGCTGGCGTCGCCGAGTTCCCGCGCCGCCGCGACGCTCAGGTAGCCGTAGCCACAGCCCAGGTCCACCACCCGCCGCGGGGTGACCGCGTCCCGCAATACCGACAGGTGCTCGATCAGGAACATGCTGCCGGTATCGAACTTGCGCCAGCCGAAAATGCCGGGTTTGCTCCACAGGTCCAGGGGCTCGTCGATGCAGCGCAGGCGCGGGTAATCGCTGTCATCCAGTCGCTCGTCGGGCGCGCGCTGCACCTGCACCCGGCCCAGCCAGGCCGCGCCGGGCCCCTTGTCGAGGTCCCGCGGCGCCGACACCAGGGCACTGGCCTTGTCGGCGTAGGTCTTGATGCCCTCCTGCTTGAAACCCGCCAGCCACAGCTCCCCGCCCTCCGCCAGCGCCGCCAGGGACTGATTGATCAGCCAGTGCACCAGGGCCTTTTCCTTGGACACCCGGTACACGATGCGCTGGTAGCGGCCCGGGGCAAAGGCCTCGGCGGGGAAGTCCGCCAGGGTCGCAGCAATCCCCCGCGCGCGCAGCGCGAGATGAATGTCGTAGCGATTGGTCAGGGCTTCCAGCCCCGGCGCGGGCGGCAGCGCGGCGATCTCGGCCGCGTCGATATTCTCGTCCACCAGCCACAGGGTCGGGCGGTCCGGTTGGCGCAGGGCCGGCAGCAGGCGCGCCAGGGCCAGGTCAGTCATGGTGGGTTCCTTGATCGGTGTGTGGGGCGGCGGCCGCTTGCCGGGG
>JAVEVZ010000241.1:0-4691 GCA_034004805.1 Spongiibacteraceae bacterium
TGGACGCCGCAGCCATGCGAAGGCGCCCCGCAGGGGCGAGGGCGAAAGCCCGAGTCAATGGCTGACTCGTAGCTGGCATAGCCAGCGTAGAGAGCGCCCGCAGGGCGACCCGAAGGGCAAGGAGCGCAGCGACGAGTAACGCGCTCCCCGGTAAAAAGAAGCGCCTTCCTTTTAGAAGCGATAGCGCCTCCGTTTACCAAAGAGCATGAAAGACCCGGAGAGGTGGCCGACAAATCTGCGAAGCGGATTTGGACGCCGCAGCCATGCGAAGGCGCCCCGCAGGGGCGAGGGCGAAAGCCCGAGTCAATGGCTGACTCGTAGCTGGCATAGCCAGCGTAGAGAGCGCCCGCAGGGCGACCCGAAGGGCAAGGAGCGTAGCGACGAGTAACGCGCTCCCCCGGTAAAAAGAAGCGCCTTCCTTTTAGAAGCGATAGCGCCTCCATTTACCAAAGAGCATGAAAGACCCGGAGAGGTGGCCGAGTGGCTGAAGGCGCTCCCCTGCTAAGGGAGTATGGGGTCAAAAGCTTCATCGGGGGTTCGAATCCCCCCCTCTCCGCCATACAATAAACAACCCGGCCCTGTGCCGGGTTTTTTGTTGCTGGTATAAGCAAAAGGGGATGAGAACAGGGTTCGAGCCGGAGCCCGCGCAGCGGGCGGAGACGACGCCGCAGGCGCCCCGCAGGGGTGAGGGCCGGAAGGCCCGAATCCATCCCCCCCTCTCCGCCATACAATGTACGTATCTCATTGATTTCCCTAGAATACCCCTCCCCTCGGGGCGCCGTCAGTCCCCCAATTGGTCCCCCAACGCATATAGCCTTACGCAATGTGTGCCGCTTTCCCGGGCTGGCTGATACGCCGGTGCGCACGGTTGTCGCCACCGGTCGCCACCCCCGCATCACACGGCTTGAGCGGTTATTCGGACTCTGATTTTACCCGTATGAATTACAAAGATATAAGCTGAGTGACTAAGCTTTACACACTTTGTTAACCATAAGCCCAGTATTATTTTTCACCAGGACTAAGTGCTATCCTACTAAGATTCCTGCGGGTTTTTCATTGCCAGCAGGCAAAATTTATCCCAAGCCTGCATCATAGCCTTGCGCTTTTCCAACAGATCTCCGCGCGCATAGGCGCGTTCCGTTTTGTCCTTGATGGTATGTGCCGGGTCCTTTTCGGTCACTTCCCACGAGAAGGCTGAAACCTCACGGGCCCAGTCCTTAAAGGTGGATCGAAACCCATGGGGAACATAGTCCCCGAGGGCGCCGTTGACGCCGTATCCGATCCGACGCATGCCTGCGAGCAGGTCCATTCTGGACCGCGGCCGATTAGGCCCCGGCCCGGGGAATATATACGGTGTGCCCGGCACGCGGGTTATGTCACGCAGCACGGCTACAGCCCCGTCTGATAGTGGCACGCGATGCTCGACGCCGGCCTTCATTCTGGATGCCGGTATGGTCCATATTTTTGCGTCTAAATCGACCTCTGACCATCGCGCGTTCAGCACCTCGCCCGTTCGGCTGGCGGTAAGAATCAGGAATTGGAGCGCCAGGCTTGCCACCCCCCGGGTCTTCGTCAATAGATGCATAAAGCTTGCGACGTCGGCAAGGGCATCGCTGGGTGGTGACGCACCCGCACTTGACGTTCCATCTTGGGCAGCAATTGGTCGAGATGATGGATCCAGCGCGCGGGATTCTCGTCGAGTCGGTACTTGAGGGCGGTGGCGTGGCCAAATATACGGTCAAGGCGCCCTCTGATACGTCGCGCGGTTTCGGGCTTGGTTTTCCAAACAGGGTTGAGCACGGCCAGGACGTCTTCTGTCGTTATGCAGTCGATCGGGGTATTGCCAATGGGTGGGCGGGCATAGATCTTTAACGTGCTGACCCACTGGCGGGCGTGTTTCTTGTTCCTCCATCTAACAAGCAATCCGGCCTCATGCCGGGTTTTTTGTTTGGGACCCTGAGGACGGTGCGCTGCCTTATGGTGAGCCAGCCAGGCCTTCCGGTATGGTTAAGCCGACGAACGGCTCATGTCCAGAGGCGCTGTAGGTGACGGCGCAGCTATTGCCGAGTCGCCGCCGTCAACACTGCGCTGTTCCAGCGCATTGATTTCCTCCACGCAGACGCGGAAGTGTTTCAGGCCGTACATCAGAATAATAACTACCAGCGGGGCAATGATCAGGGAAGACACGACGATGGAGTAGCGCAGGGCCATATCGTCCTGGAACACGAAGTCGGTAATCAGTGCGATAAACGTTGCGCCAAAACCCAGGCCCACCACGTTCACCAGCAACAGCATCAATGAGGTGGCCTGGGCACGCATGCGGTTGGGGGTGATGTCCTGTATTGCGGCGGTGGTGACGCCCACCGATACCTGGCCGAGAAAGGTCGCGATGGCCATGGTAGTCAATGCAAGGGTCGCGGTGGGCATCAGTGGGCCAATAATCACCGGCACAGCCTTGATGCTCACGGCGATCAGCATGACGCGCATATTGGCGTCGACATAGCCTTTTCTGGCGAGATACATCGACAGCCAACCGCCGCACAGAATGCCCAGTGCGCCGCAGATACCCATAATCAGTCCGTAAGAGTACCCGGCTTCCGCGACCGACAGGCCATAGGTGCGGATCAGAAAGGTCGGATACCAGATTGTCGTGCCGATCGCGAGCATGCCCATCAGTGCCACGGCGGAGAAGTGCGGGCCGTAGGCTCGCCACCGCTGCGTCATATAGGACAGCACTTCCTTCACTGGCAGGGAAGTCTCAGTCGTGCTGATCACACCCTGGCGGGTCGGTTCGCGAAACGTGAACATCAGGGCGGCGATCAGCAGGCCCGGCAGGCCGACAATAATAAACGCCATCTGCCACGGCTTGAATGTGCCCAGCACACCGAGTTGTATGGATTCGATGCCGGACAGGCTTTCAATGATCGTTGCGCCGATAATCAACGACAGTCCGCCACCCACCGGATAGCCAAGGTGGTAAACACTGAGCGCCAGCGCCCGGGTGCGTGGTTCAAAATAGTCCGACAGCAGTGAGGCCGCAGCAGGACTCAGCGTGGCTTCGCCTACCCCCACACCCATGCGCGCCAGGAACAGATGGGAGAAGTTCTTTGCCATACCGCACAGGCAGGTCATCAGACACCAGAAGCTGATGCCCAGGGCGATGATCTTGCGGCGATCCCTGGCGTCGGACAGCCGTGCAATGGGGAATCCGGCAAAGGCGAACAGCAGCGAGAAGGCGATACCCTGCAAGAGGCTGATTTCGAAGTCGCTGAGATTCAGGTCTGCGCGTACCGGGTCGACCAGCAGTGTCAGTATCTGGCGGTCGATGGCGGAAAAAGTATAGGCCAGAAACAGTATGAGGACGACATACCAGGCCCGGTACGGGCTGGGATAGCGGGCGCTGAGTTGAGGCATGCCGGAATCTCTGAGGGGAGTGGGGCGAAGACGGATATTGCCCCACGGCCCGGCATGTATCCGGAGCGTGGGGCGCGGTCGGCAGATCAGAAGCGGTAGGTCAGCTCTGCGCCGTAGCTTCTGGGGTCGCCCCACTGGTTGACCGAGAACACCTGCAGATTGACGCCCGAGGTGGTGTATTCCTCGTCGGTCAGGTTCTTGCCCCACAAGGAGACGCTCAGCTGGCCATCGCCGCGAGCACCGTGCGGGATGTCCGCCAGCGTGATACGCGCGCCCAGCAGACCGTAATCATCAATGTTGGTGGTCGGGTCATTGTTCACGCCGATAAACTGCTCATCGGTCCACACGTAGTCAACCCGCGCGGACAGCGTTCCGTACGCCATCGGGTCGAACGTATACTTCGCGGAGGTGTTGAAGCTGTGACGGGGCGAGTAGGCGAACTGGCGCTCGCTGGAGAAGTCGCGAATCTGCCCGGTGTTGCTGTCCAGATCCATGTATTCCTTATATTTTGTATCGAGATAGGCGTAGTTGAAGCTCAGGTCGAGATTGTGGGTGGGGCGTGCGACCAGTTCCATTTCCAAGCCTGAAATAGCAGCTTTTCCCGCATTGTTTACAGCGATGCCGATAACCGCAGGTACAAAGGTGTTGACCTGGATGTCATCGTACTCGTTGTAGAACACCGCGCTGTTGAGCTGCACCCGGTTATCCAGAAAGCGCGATTTCAGGCCGATCTCGTAGGACCTCATGGTCTCCTGATCAAAGTGCTCGCGGAACGCGGCATTACTCTCTGCAACACCGTTGATGCCACCGCTTTTGTAGCCGGTACTGAACTTGGCGTAGGTGCTGATTTCGTCGGTGATGTGGTAGGACGCGACCGCCATGGGGGTGACCTTGGACCAGCTGTCGTCGGTACTGATACCTATCAGGTCGGTTGGACCAATGGCGCCGCCGGGGATCGCGGTGGCGGCGGGTGCGCCGCTATGGGTCAGTGGTGTGCCGCTGGCATCGCGCAGACAGACACACGCATTGGGGTTGGTCGGGTCAACCAGAAATCGGCTCAGGGATTGCTGTAGTCGGGTTGAGTCCTTCTCGTCCTTGGTCCAGCGGATGCCGGCTGTTAACTCCAGTTTGTTGTTCAGGATATTCGGCGTCCAGGTAATCTGTGAATAGGCAGCGTAGGATTTAGCTTCGGCGCCGCGAGTATCGTAGTTGTAATTGTCGCCGCCAAACTGGATTATCCAGCGCGGGTTGTAGGTATACCACTCCTCTTCGTAGTT
>JAVEVZ010000242.1:0-4675 GCA_034004805.1 Spongiibacteraceae bacterium
GCAGTGTCGATTTGCCCGAGCCACTGGCCCCGACATTCGCCAGCCGCTCGCCCCGCGCCACCTCCAGCTGAACTCCGCGCAACACCGCGATCTCCTCGGTGCCCTGTTGATAGCTGCGGCGCAGATCGATACAGGCGATAACAGCGGTTTGCATTGCTTTTCCCATAACTGGCTTGAGGGCCGTCTCCCGTGTCGAGGTCATTCGTAGCGCAGCGCTTCGGCCGGCGCCACCGCGGCGGCCCGGCGCGCGGGATACAGTGTGGCCAGCAGCCCCAGCACCAGCGCACAGGTCGCGATCACCCCCAGGTCCTGCCAGCGCAGGACCGACGGAATACGGGTGACGAAATAGACCTGCGGATCGAACAGATAGCGCCCGCTCAACTGCTCCAGCCACTGCACGATTTCCCCCACGTACAGGGCCGCGGGAACTCCCAGCAGCAGGCCCAGGGCCAGACCCAGCAACGCGATGGTAAACCCCTGCCACAGAAAACAGCGGGCGATGGTCGCCGGGGTAGCGCCCATGGTGCGCAGCACGGCGATATCACCGCGCTTGTCCGCCACCATCATGGTCATGATCGACACGATATTGAAGGCCGCCACCGCAACGATAATCAGCAGCAGCAGCATGACCATGGTCTTCTCCATCTTCACCGCCTGAAACAGGCTGCCCTGGGTCTGGCTCCAGTCGCGGCTGACCAGGCTGTCGTCCAGGCCATGCGCCAGCGCCGGCAGCCACTGCGGCGCCCGGTGCAGATCGCGGGTGGCAACCCTGAGGCCCTGCACCGCATCGCCCAACTGCAGCAGGCGCTGGCCGTCCGCGAGGTGGATCAGGGCGGCGGAGGCATCGAGCTGGCTGCCACTGCTGAACACGCCCGCCAGCACAAAACGGCGCTGGCGCGGAAACACACCCAGCGGCGTCACCGTCACCTTCGGCAGCACCACGGTAACCGCATCGCCGATATCCAGATCCAGTTGCCGCGCGAGAATATCGCCCATGACAATCGCGTATTGCTGGCCGCTATCCGGCAGAAAGCTGCCGGCCACCATGTGTTTTCTGAGATCGGAAACCGCCGCCTCGATACTCGGATCCACGGCCGCAACGCTGGCGCCGCGCATCCGCGACCCGTTGACCAGCATGGCATTGCTGGCGATATAAGGCGCGACGCCCACCACGCGGGGGTCTTTGCGCAGCTGCTCCGCGCGCCCGCGCCAGTCGTCCATGCGCCCGTCACGTGCGTCGATAAAGCCGTGGGGAATCACCGCCAGCAGGCGCTCCTGCAACTCGCGTTCAAAGCCGTTCATCACGGCGGTGACCACCACCAGCGCAAAAATGCCGATGGTCATGCCCAGCAGGGACACCAGCGCCACCAACGACACAAAGCGGTCGCCACGGCGCCGGGTGAGATAACGGCGGGCCAGATACCAGGACAGGGAGGCACTCATGCGCTGCGCGTGCGCCGCTGTTCAGCCGCCGGGCTCTGTATTAGATTGGGCGGTGTCAGCCAGTGCCCGTCCCGGGGAGAATTTCTTTGAGCAAAGATCACGGTCACAGACCATCCGATGAGCGTCGCGACTACTTTCGCGTCGCCGACAAGGTGTTATTGCGCATCCTGCCGGTACCCGCCAGTGCCCGTCAGAGCAAGGCGGCCGCCGACTGGTTCAGGAATGGCAGCCAGCCGCTACAACTCCTGCAGGAGCTGCGCAGCATCGATGCGGAAAATCATACCGTAATGCGCGCGGTCTCTGAACTGTCGCGCGACCTCGAACTGTATCTCAAGAACCTCAACCGCAAGATCGACATGCTCGCGCATGCGCTGGTGGAGGGCAATGAAAGCCTCAAGGATCAGCGTCCGGTGTCGGTAACCCTCAGCGAGGCCGGGTTCGCCTTCGCCGCAAAAGGTCATAAGCTGACCCGCGGCAGCTGGCTCGCGGTGCAGCTCACCCTGCTGCCCAGCTATGCGGTGATTTTCTGCTATGCCGCTGTCCTGAGCCTGCGCGACGACGAAGTGGCAGTGGAGTTCGCCAATCTCACGGAAGCGGATCGCCAGCTGTTGGCCCGGCACATACTCCAGGTCCAGATCGCCGAGCGCAAACGCAGCCAGACCTGAAAGGAGACCCGCCGATGCTGATTATCCTGCGTCCGGACTGCGACGAAAGCAGTGACGCCTACCAGCAAACCCTGAACTACCTGCAGGCCCTGGCCGGCATTCGCATCCAGCGCCACGATGTGCAGGGCCAGCGCCAGAAACTCACTGAACTGTACCTGATCGGTAACACTGCAGCGCTTGACCGGACCGACATTGAAGCGCTGCCGGCGGTGGAGCGCGTGGTGCGCATCTCGGAGGAATACCGCATTCTGGGCCGTCACCACGACGACCAGCGGCTCACCGGGTTCGACTACCAGGGATTGCGCTTCGACCAGGATAGCCTGCACGTGTTTGCGGGGCTGTGTGCGGTGGACAAACCCGCCAACGTCGAAACCATGCTGCGCGCACTGCGCGACCACGGCCAGCAATGCACCCGCATGGGCGCCTACAAACCGCGCACCAACCCCTATTCATTCCAGGGCCACGGCAAAAGCTGTCTGCCCTGGGTGTTCGAACTGGCGGGCAAGTACGGCATCCGGGTGATCGCCATGGAAATCACCCACGAAAACCATATCGCTGAAATCGATGCGGCCCTCAAAGACAGTGGCCAGCCAACCGGCGTGATACTGCAGATCGGCACCCGCAACACCCAGAACTTCGAGTTGCTGAAAGCCATCGGCAGGCAGCGCCGCTACCCCGCTCTGCTCAAGCGCGGCTTCGGCATCACTCTGAACGAATCCTTGAACGCGGCCGAATATCTCGCCAGCGAAGGCAACACCCGGGTGATCTTCTGCCTGCGCGGCATGAAAAGCGAATTCGGCCTGCCCCACCGCAACATGGTGGATTTCGCCCAGGTGCCAGTGGTCAAGCGCCTGACCCGGATGCCGGTGTGCATCGATCCCTCCCACTCCGTTGGCTCACGGGAGCGCAGCCCTGACAGCATTCTCGACGTCGCCCATGCCACCGCCCAGGGCGTGATCGCGGGCGCCAATATGGTGCTGGTGGACTTCCACCCGAAACCCGCAGAAGCCCTGGTCGACGGCCCCCAGGCCCTGCTGTTGGACGAACTGGGGCCGTACCTGGAGGACATCGCGCTGGCGCGCCGGTGTTATGAGGAGCGGCGGAAGGTTTGGAAAACGTCTGACACATACAAGTCTGACGTCTGACGCGGAGGAAACGCTTAACGTCTGACGCTGGACGTCTGACGCTCAACCGGTGCCAGCTTCCAGGTTGAGCGAATAGAGAGCATTCTGGTTTTTGATGGCGGGGTGGGCTTTTGGTCTTTTCGCCGCCCCTTAAATCGGCACATGCCTGACCGCCTTGGACGCCCCGCCAACAGCCACTGGTTTTTAGCGTCCGACGTCAGACGTCCAGCGTCAGACTTTCTTAGTAGCGTCATAACTCAACGCTTCAGCCCCCGCCGCTTTGGCTTCGCGCTGCCATTGCTCCTTGCTGCCGCCGCAGATATCGCAGGCGCTTTTCATGCCCAGCGCACCCAGGCCGCCGCAGGAGCCTTTGATGGGTGTGCGTCCCAGCAATACGCCGATGGCCATGCCACCGACAATCAACAGCATCACAACCAGGGTCAACAACATGACCGCCATCACTTTTCTCCCGCCATATAGGCCTGCATCGCGGGGCTGACCCGGACGTCGAAACCGTCGTCAACCCGGACAATAAGATACGCCGCCAACTGCCGCTCCTCAACCAGCGCCCAGCCCCGCTCCGGGCCCATGACATCGATGGCGGTCGCCAGCGCGTCGGCCTCGGCGCAGCGCGCCGCAACCACCGTTACCGAGGCCAGGTTGTGCCGAACCGGGCCGCCGGTCGCGGGGTCGATGGTGTGGGAATAGCGCTGGCCATCAACCTCATAATAGTTGCGGTAATCCCCCGAGGTCGCCAGCGCCACGTCCCGCAGGTTCAGCGCCTGGGCGACCTGCCCGACCGCAGCATCCGGCATCTCGATACCGATGCGCCAGGCACGGCCTGCGGGGTTGCTGCCCCGTACGCGCACTTCACCACCGACTTCCACCATATAGTCTGTGATGCCCTCCGCGTTGAGGAGTTCCGCCAGCATGTCCACGCCATAGCCCTTGGCAACGGCCGAAAGGTCCAACTGCACGGGGCGTTTTTTCCGCGCGCGCTGCTCCAGCAGATCCAGTTCCAGGGCACTCTGGCCCACCTGAGCACGGGCCGCGGCCAGCGCTTCGGCATCCGGTGGCTCGCTGCGCGGCACGGGACCGAAGCCCCACAGGTCCACCAGTGGCCCCACCGTGACATCGAACGCACCGTCGCTGATCCAGCCGATTTCCATGGACAGCAGCAGCACCTCGAACAGATCATTGCTGAGCGGCACCCAGGTATCCACCGGCGCGGCATTGAAGCGTTGCAGTTCCGAGTCCTCGATATAGGTGGACATGCTCTGGTTGATGTCGACCAGGCGCGCGTCGATCTTCGCCTGCAGCGCCGCCGCATCGAGCCCTTCCGCTTCGTCTACTACCGTGATGTGATAGCGGGTACCCATCGTGTCGCCGCTGAATTTGTGGTGCGGGCGCAAGTCTGCACCGCAACCGATCAGCAGTAACAAA
>JAVEVZ010000243.1:0-4653 GCA_034004805.1 Spongiibacteraceae bacterium
AATCCGTTTGCAGACCGCAGGCAGATAGCCCGCCTTCAGCCCGATCAGGTATCCGCCCTTCAGATTCTCTTTCAAATCGGCCGACTGCCCCTTGGACTTCCAAGCCCATTCCTCAAGCATCTCTTCCGGCCTGGCGTAACCGCCAACGAGTCCGACATAAAAGGAACGATCTCCGGCCGCAAGTGAGGCGGTGGCGAGCGTGGCGGCAAACGGGCTGAGGGCGGCAATTTTCATGAGCGTTTCCTGTGTTCGGTTTTCAAGTGCGCCCATATTTAAGCAATAATAGCGCATCGCGAAAGAGAGGGTTTCCCCTCTCATAAGAAAGTTTTCTTTTTTGCTAATGTTGCGTCGTACGGCGAATTTCAGCACGTTGACGGGGCATCCCGTCGGCAAGTGTGGCATCGCTATCACATACGTAAAGGAATGCTTACATGAAAACAGACAACCGCAGGCTGGCGGCAACCGCCCTTGTGGCGTTGGTCGCGACCACTCTCGCACAGGCACAGTTGGCAATCACCTCATTCGGCGGCAACGGCAAGCTGAGCTGGGACGACCCCGGCGGCACGGGCACGCACTACGCCGTGCAGTGGACGCCAAGTCTTAACGACAGATGGCGCTCCTGGAAAGAGGCCGACACCGCCCTGACCGGACTCGGCCCGACGGGCACAGTCGAGGTGCCGATGTTTTACCGCATGATAGCGCAGGACCACGATTATCAGGCGACTGAGCGCTACTCATATTTTGACCACTTGCCAGCGTTTGACCCCCTTACGCCACTGGAACCCAATGAAATGCGCATCACCTTTATGGGTTCAATGATCCCCTTGCCGGTGCGGCTGGCTCAAGCAGAGATGAGCATCTTCGTGGAGGTGGGCTGGGTTGACAATGAAAATGACCAGTTTTATCAAGGCAAACCTGTGGATCAGTTTGTTTTTGACATTGGCGCGGGTGCCTCGGCCAATTACGCCGCCGCTTTTGTAGGCTATCGTCTGATGGACAAAATCTTCATCAGCCATCTGCACGCCGACCATATGAATGACCTGTTGCATACATACTGTTTTGGGCCATCTTCCGACCGCAAATCTCCGCTTTATGTCTGGGGTTCCGGCCCCACCGATGTTGAGATTCCCGGTTATCCCGGTCATTACTACGATGATGGAGTGGCGGCTTTCTGCGCGCATCTGCGCGAGGCGGCGCGTTGGCACACCGAAAGTTTCAGTTTCCAGACCACTGCCTCCGCCAGTTACGTACCGCCCACCCGGATCGACTGGGGGCTGCCACACGAGCCGGTACCGGTCGGCGACGACGATCCCAAGGACGCTTATGCCATGGTGCCTATTTCCCTGCCATGGCAGGAAGTCGGAGGGGTGGCTTACAGTAATGCGGAAACGCGCGCCACAATAACGCACTTTCCTGTGATCCATTGCCGTAAGGGATCAATGGGCTACAAGTTGCAATGGCAGACGTCTGATGGCCACACGCTCTCCATGATTTACACCAGCGACACCAAACCGGAGATGAACTGTGTCGAACAGGCGATCAACGGCGGCAACGGTATTGATGTTTTTATACATGAAATGGTGGTGCCGCCGTCAGTATGGGCTTACATGAGCATGGGCCTGGAAGAGGCTCCAGCGGAGGGTGATCCGCGTTACGACGAGTTTCTGGCCACGACTGAGGCGCTTACCTATGTCCAGAACAGTTCGCACACATCACAGGGCGCTTTTGGTTACCTGCTTAGCCAGATCAATCCCCGTCCCCGGCTTGCCGTGGCGACCCATTTCCCAACCAGTGACAAGACCGTGGCCAGCGCCATTCAGAGCATCGCAAATCATTGCCCTGAGACAGTGCTGGGCGATAACTTTGTGTGCTCCTTTGACCTGATGGTGCTGCGCGTGTTTCCTGATAGAATCGAACAGTGTCGCGCTGAAGTTTCGCGTTTCAGCAACTGTCCGCCAGTGCGCATTCCGGCCGACATGCTTCCGCCCAAATATCACGATGCCCAAGGCAAGAGCGATCCTTATGCCCAGATTGACATCTCTTCGCAAATTCCAGCCACAAACGCCAACGGCACGGTGAACTACCGGATAGACGGATTTTAATTGGAAAACAAACAAAATCAGTGTCCGCCGCCCTGCCGGACAGCATCATTGACCGCCTTTTGACGCAGCTCGCGCACACCGCTGAGGCCGAGTTTGTCAATTATGCGCACGCAATATGACTCGAGGGTGCGCACACTGATCCCCATCTGTCGCGCTATCTCGTCATTGCCCAGGCCATGCCCCATGAGCAGGAAAACGCGCAACTGCTGTCCGGTGAGGTCGGCCTCAGGCGCTGCCGCCTGCAGAGCCGACGCGGCACGCGGACTCAGGTAGGTCTCGCCACGCAGCACAGCCGCGATCCCGACCAGAAGCGATTGCGCGGTCTCACGCTTGGTGACAAAGCCATCGGCACCCGCCGCCATGGTCTGGCGGACGGTGACCGGATCGTCGTGCATGGTGAAGACCATGACGCGCAAGTTGTGCCCACGTAGTATAGGGAGCAGCGCCAGGCCGCTGCTGCCATCAAGCTCCAGGTCGAGTATGACGAGGTCGGCCACACCCGCTCTAATGCGCTCCAGCGCCTCGTTCTTGCCATCCGCCTCGCCTGCTATGGTGAAACCAGCGTCCTGCAGCAGATGCGCCAACCCCTGCCGCACCATAGGGTGGTCGTCCACCAGCATGATCCTTTTGCCATTGCTCATGATGTCCCCCTATCATGTGGCACCCGACAAGTTACGCTTGTCCCGTGATCAGGTTTTGAAGTTATTTCCAGTGCTCCGCCGAGCAGTGCCGCGCGGTAAGCCATGATCGAGCACCCCAGGCGGACGGTGCCGCCGCTCTCCGCCGCCATGCCGCGACCGTCGTCGCGCACATTGAGCACGATGGCGTCACCCTCGCGCGCCAGCCGCACCGTGATACGCCGGCAGCGGGCATGTTTCACGGCGTTAGCCACCGCCTCGCCCGCGATGCGGTAAAGGTGCAACGCCGCCTCCGGGTTGTTGATGACGATACCGGCATCCGCGTCCAGATGGCCGTCGATGCCGGCGCGTTGCCGCGTATTTTGACAAAGCCGTGCCAATGCCGGCACAATATTGGTCTGGTCGTAGCTGAGCGGACACAGCCCGCGCGCGACGTCGTGGGCGCTGTCGAGCGACGCCTCCAGTATCTCCCGCAGGCGCGCCAAAGCGGCAGGCGGCGCGGCGGGCGCGGCCTGGCAGGCCAGCGCAGTGCAGTCCAGCAGGGCGGCCGTCAGTTGCTGACAAAGGCCGTCGTGCAGCTCGGCGCCCAGCCGCCGGCGCTCAGCCTCGCTGGCCATGGTCACCTCCCGCTCCAGCCTCTGCCGGGCGGCGGTCGCGGCCTGAAGATCCAGCAATGCTCGCCGCTCGTTGAGCAAGGTGCGCCGCTGCAGCGCGTTGAACAAGGTCAGCAGAGTCAGCAGCGTGACCATGCTGCTAAACAAACGGACACCCTGCAGCGCCCAGTAAGCGGACGACGCATCGCTGCTGGGCCACGCCGCCGCCGCCAGCCAGCCGATGTGGAGCATAAGCGCGACAGCGGCATAGAGCGCCATGCCCAGCCCGGCCACCAACCACCCAGCGCACGGCCCTATCAGCACCAGCGCCAGCAGAGAGAGCGAGAGCAGCGAGAGCCGGCCACTGCCGCCCAACTGCGCCACCGCGAGCTGCATAAAGGCGAAGCCGGCCAGCACACCCAGCAAGAGAGCGGCGCGCCACAGGTGGCGGTAGCGCGGCAATGCAATCGCCGCGGCCAGCACACCCAGCAGACCGACACTGAAGAGGCGTGCCGATGGTGCCAACGGGAAAAACCGCCCGCTCAAGCCCAGCGCCGCCACCGGCAGGGAGAGAGCCGCCACCACCAGCAGGACGATGTGTACCGCCTTGGCGCGCCAGGCGTCAAGCGCCGGGTCAACCTCAAGTCCGGCACCACACGCGCCGTGGTGCGGCGCGGACGGCGTTAGGCGCTGTTTCTTTGTCGTCGTCGGAATCTCCTTTTGACCGCGCGCGCGCGAGGGGCTAGTGCAACACCCGAGGCATTGAAAAGGCCACGCGACCAGCTATACTCTTCGGTGACGAAACACGAGGAGCGAAATGGCGTACAGTCGCGTGACCCGAGAAGAGCGTAACCATATCCACCGTTGGCGTCAAGAGGGCCTTGGCGTCCGTGTGATCGCGGCCTTGCTTGGTCGTTCGCCGAGCAGCATCAGCCGCGAACTGGCCCGGAACACGGGGCAGCGCGGTTACCGGCCCAGGCAAGCGCATCTTTGGGCGCAGGAGCAAGCGCGGCGCCCCGGTCCGCGCCGGTTCACGGCGGAGGTGCGCCTGGATGCCGAGGCCCGTCTCCGGGAGGGCTGGACGCCGGAGATCATCAGCGGTCGTGCCCGCCTGGAGGGGCGTGCGTGGGTCTGCAAGGAGACGATCTACAAGCATGTCTACGCCGACGCGAAGCAGGGCGGAGACCTTTGGATGCACCTGCCCAGCAGCCGCCGCAAGCGGAGGCGGCGCTGTCCGCGCCAGGAGGGCCGGGGACGCGGCAGGATACCGAACCAGCGGATGATCGACACGCGGCCGGCCGCGGTGGAGACGCGCCGGCA
>JAVEVZ010000244.1:0-4608 GCA_034004805.1 Spongiibacteraceae bacterium
ACCTGTACTTGGAATGCGACGCCAGCAGCGACTATGCTTGAAGTGTCTATGCAACAAATACCTGTAGGTGGTTATCGGATATGAGTACTGCCACTGCCTCGAGTCAGGGGGCGCGCAACGGCATCCTGTCCCTGACGATCAAGGACAAGGCCGTGCTGTATGCGGCCTATATGCCGTTTCTGGATCACGGCGGCCTGTTTATTCCCACCAACAAGCCCTACCGGATCGGCGACGAAGTGTTCATGCTCCTGAACCTGATGGACGAGCCGGAGAAGATTCCGGTGGCCGGACGCGTGGTGTGGGTGACCCCCAAGCGCGCTCAGGGCAACCGTGCTGCCGGCATCGGTGTCCAGTTCAGCGGTCAGGACGACACCGCCAACAAGAAGATCGAGGCCTATCTGGCCGGCTCGCTGGATGGCGACAGGCCCACCCACACCATGTAACGCCCGCGATTGAGCGCCCCGGGCAATCCGGCGCTTACGAAGAAATCAGAGCCCGGTGATACACTGGCGGCCCGGCAGCAATGCCGGGCCGCTGTGTTTCTGACTGGAGTTTTTTCATGCTGGTGGATTCCCACTGCCACCTGGACCGGGTGGACCTCAGCCCCTATGACGGCGATATGGACGCGATGCTGGATGCAGCGCGCGCACGCGGTGTCGGCCGTTTCCTGTGCATCGGCATCGACCGCGACAATGCACCCACGGTCAAGGCGATTGCCGACCGCTACCCCGACGTCTATGCCTCGGTGGGCATACACCCGCTGGACCTGGCCGAGTCGGTGGAGGCGGAGGACGCCATTGTCGCGCTGGCCGACCACCCCAAAGTCGTGGCCATCGGCGAGACCGGGTTGGACTACCACTACAGCAGCGAGCGCAAGTCTGCACAGCAGGAGAGCTTCCACAATCACCTGCGGGCTGCCGCGCGGCTGGACAAGCCGGTGGTCGTGCACACCCGGGAAGCCCGCGAAGATACCCTGAGGCTGCTGCGGGAAGCCGCCAGCCCCAGCGCTGCGGGCGTACTGCACTGCTTTACTGAAAGCTGGGAGATGGCGCGAGCGGCGCTGGACCTGGGTTTCTATATTTCCTTTTCCGGGATCATTACCTTCCGCAACGCCGACAGCCTGCGCGACGTGGTCCGGCAGGTGCCGATGGACCGCCTGCTGGTGGAGACGGACTCTCCGTACCTGGCGCCGGTCCCGCACCGGGGCAAGAAGAACGAGCCCCGCTTCGTGGTCGAAGTTGCAGCGTGTGTGGCTGAAATAAAAGGTCTTTCAATTCAGTCGGTTAAGGACCAAACCACAAGTAACTTCAACACTCTGTTCCGGCTTTGATGGCGCGGTGCTGCGGTCATGTGGCCGATGATACCGACGCTTTCGGCGGGATGCCGGAGCGCTTGAGCCGACGGTTCAGTCGCCACGCAAGGTTCCGGCTCTGCATGCTCGTGTCCGCTGATGAAGACTGATACGCCGCCGCCCGAATCCCGCGCCAGCGGCCTGCCCATCGACGGACTCCTGCCCGAGTTGGAGACACTGTACGCCCGCGCGCCGCGCCTGATCATCAGCGCCGAGCCCGGCGCAGGCAAGAGTACGGTGCTGCCGCTGTGGCTGCTGGAGCGCCTGCCGCAGGCGCAGCGGATTGTGCTGGTGCAGCCACGCCGGCTGGCGGCCAGCGCGGTGGCCCGGTTTATGGCCGGGCGGCTCGGCGAGGCGCTGGGTCGGCAGGTCGCACTGCACACCCGCACCGAGACCCGCAGCTCTCCGCAGTCCCGTTTATCGGTGGTCACCAGCGGCGTGTTCCTGCGCATGCTGCAGGCGGATCCGGGCCTGACGGGCATCAGTCATGTGCTGCTGGACGAATTCCATGAGCGCAGCTGGCAGCAGGATCTGGGCCTGGCCTTCGCCCTGGACAGTCAGGCCGCCTACCGCGACCCGGTGACGCCGCTGCATGTGTGGCTGATGTCGGCCACGCCGCCCACCGCCGATCTGGCCGGGGTGTTCGCCGCCCCGGTGCTGCATACCGCCGGCCGCTGTTACCCGGTGGCCATCGATTATTCCCCCGGTGCCGGTGCCGGCGCCGGGCTGCCGGAGGCGGTGGAGGCCGCGGTGCGCCGGGCGCTGGCCGCGGGCAACCGCCATGTTCTGGTGTTCCTGCCGGGCTGGGCTGAAATCCGCGCCTGCGAGCGACGTCTGGACGGCGGTTTCGGCGATCAGCTGGAGGTCCTGCCACTGCACGGCCAGCTCCCGGACGCGGCCCAGCGCGAGGCGCTGGCGCCTGCAGGTGCGCGGCCGCGGGTCGTGCTGGCCACCAATGTGGCCCAGACCAGTATCACCATCGACGGGGTCGACACCGTTATCGACAGCGGTCTGGCGCGGTTCGCGCGCTTTGATCCGGGCAGCGGGCGCGACCAGCTGCGGCTGATGCCGATCTCCCGCGCCAGCGCCGAGCAGCGTGCCGGGCGCGCCGGGCGCACCCGGCCAGGGCTGTGTATCCGCCTGTGGGACCAGGAGCAGCAGCGGCGCCGCCCCGCCCACGACGAGCCCGAGCTGCGCCAGGTGGACCTGGCCGCACCGCTGCTGGAGCTGGCGGGCTGGGGGGCGCTGGCCAGCCCGCCGGCGCTGCTGGAGCTGGACCCTGCGCAGGGTCGCCATCAACAGGCCGTGGAGTTGCTGGTCAAGCTGGGCGCGGTGCGCCCAGGCGGCGCGCTGCTGCCACTGGGCGAGCGCATGCTGGCACTGGGCCTGGCGCCGCGGCTGGCGGCGATGGTGCTGCAGGGCGCGGCACCCGGCACCGCCTGCTGGCTGGCGGCAGCGCTGGGCGAGACAGGCGCGCGCAAATCAACCAGCGCAGTGCTGGGGGACTGGCTGCTGGAGCAGCAGGACAGGCCCCAGGTGCGACGCCAGGCCCGCCAGTTATGGTCCCGGCTGGGCCACGCCGGAACGCCTGCCTGGGTCCGGGGCGAGCTCGCGGCGAGCCTGTTGCTTGCGTATCCCGAGCGGCTGGCCCACCGGCGCGCGGGACAGCCGGGCAGCTACCTCAGTCGCAGCGGCGAGGTCTACGTGTTGGCATCGCACAGCCCGTTGTCCGGCAGCGAGTGGCTGGCGGTGGCGGAGCTTCAGGGCCAGCGCATCCTGCTAGCCGAGGCGCTGGATGCCCGCGAGGTCGAACAGCGCTTCGAGGCGGCGCTCAGTGAGCGGGTCAACGCGCGTTTCGATCCTGCGGTCGGCGCGGTGCTGGGGCGGCGCCAGCTCTGCCTGGACAGCATCGTGTTGCGCGAGCAGTCGGTGGCGCTGTCGGACCAGCAGGCGCTGCCGGTGCTGATGGCGGCACTGCGGGAGCGGGGCTGGCAGGATCTGGACGCCACCGGCGTAGTGTCCGATCTGCTGTCGCGGGGGCGCTGGGCCCAGGCGCAGGGCGCCGCCCTGGACATCCCCGACGATCAAGCCCTGGCCGGAACGCTGGAGGCCTGGCTGTCACCCTTTTGCGCCGGCTGCCGGCGCCTGGACGACCTGAAGCGCCTGGATTGGCGCGCCATTGGCCAGGCCCTGCTGAGCTGGGATACCGTGCGGAAGATCGATGCGCTGGTGCCGTCCCACTGGCGCCTGCCCAGCGGTCGCCAGCAGCGCATCGACTACGGTCATCCCGGCGGGCCGCTGGTGGAGGCGCGGGTGGCCGAATGGTTTGGCCTGGATGAGCAACCGCGTCTGGCGGGCGGCGTGCCCCTGCGCATCGCGTTGCTCAATCCCGCCGGGCGGCCGGTGCAGATCACTGCGGATTTGCCAGGGTTCTGGCGCGGCGCCTGGCAGGACGTGCGCAAGGAGCTGCGCGGCCGCTATCCCAGGCACGACTGGCCCGAGCAACCCTGGCTGGCGGCGGCGCGGATGGGCACCGGTCGGCCGAAACGCCCCCGGCACTGAGCGCCGCCGGGCCCGATCCCGGCATTCCGCGCAGCGCGGTCGGTTGAGCGCGTCGGGGGCGCCCGTGTACCATCGCCGCTGTTGCATCCCACAGCGTTTCCCCTCACTGTCCGGAGCCCGCCTTGAGCGCATTGCTGACTACCCCGCTGCACGCCCTGCACACCGAACTGGGCGCCAAACTGGTGCCGTTCGCCGGTTACGAAATGCCCGTGCAATACCCGCTGGGCGTGCTCAAAGAGCATCTCCATACCCGCAGCCAGGCCGGGTTGTTCGATGTCTCGCACATGGGCCAGATCCGGGTCAGCGGCCCCGGCGCGGCGCAGGCGTTGGAGGCGCTGATGCCCGTCGACGTGCTGGGCCTGCCGCCCAACCAGCAACGCTACGCGCTGCTGACCAACGCCGAGGGCGGTATTCTGGATGACCTGATGGTCGGCAACTGGGGCGACCACTATCTGCTGGTGGTCAACGCCGCCTGCAAGGATGCGGATTTTGCGCACCTCAGGCGCGAACTGCCAGACACACTGCAGGTTCGGATGCTCGCCGACCAGGCATTGCTGGCGCTGCAGGGCCCGATGGCCCGCCGGGTGCTGGCGCGCTTCGCGCCGGACGTCGCCGCATTGCGCTTTATGGCCCTGGCAGAGGTGGTGATCGACGGCGTGACCTGTCAGCTGAGCTGTTCGGGCTACACCGGCGAG
>JAVEVZ010000245.1:0-4592 GCA_034004805.1 Spongiibacteraceae bacterium
TATGGCGCGTCTGGATATCGCGGAGAAACGCGTGCCCCAGGACGGCCGCATCTCCCTGCGGCTAGCCAACCAGGAGATCGATGTGCGGGTGTCCACCATGCCCTCCAACAGCGGCGAGCGGGTGGTCATGCGCTTGCTGGACAAGCAGGCGGGACGTCTCAAGCTCTCGTCCCTGGGCATGACCGCCGACATGCAGGACCGCTTCGCTGAACTGTTGCGGCGCCCCTATGGCATCCTGCTGGTGACCGGCCCCACCGGCTCGGGCAAGACCACCACGCTCTACGCGGGCCTGTCGGAAATCAACAACGAAACCCGCAATATCCTCACCGTCGAGGACCCCATCGAATACAACCTGGAGGGCATCGGCCAGACCCAGGTCAACGTCAAGGCCGATATGACCTTCGCGCGGGGTCTGCGCGCCATGCTGCGCCAGGACCCGGACGTGGTGATGGTGGGCGAGATCCGCGACCGCGAAACTGCGGAAATTGCGGTGCAGGCCAGCCTTACCGGTCACCTGGTGCTCTCGACCCTGCACACCAACACCGCGGTGGGCGCCATGACCCGGCTGCGGGATATGGGAATAGAGCCGTTCCTGATCGCCTCCAGCCTGGTGGGCGTGCTCGCCCAGCGGCTGATACGGGTGCTGTGTCCGGTGTGCAAGGTGGCCCACCAGCCCAACAGCTTCGAGCGCGATTTCCTGCGCCTGGGCAGTGACGAGAAAATCACGCTGTACCGCCCGGCGGGCTGCGATGCCTGCAACCAGCGTGGCTTTCGCGGCCGCGCCGGACTCTACGAACTGTTGCTGGTGGACGATACCGTGCGCGGCATGATTCACGACGCCGCCACCGAGGAGACTATCGTCCACCACATCCGCGCCACCAGTCCCAGTATCCGCGGCGATGGCCGCCACAAAATCCGCGCGGGCCTGACCACGGTCGAGGAAGTCCTGCGCGTCACCGAAGAGGGTTAGCCGGGTGGCTGCCTTCACCTACCACGCACTGGACGCCAGCGGTCGTGAAACCCGCGGCATGGTCGAAGCCGACAGCTCGCGCCAGGTGCGCCAGCAACTGCGCGGTCAGGGCCTGACACCCCTGCGCATCGACGCGGCTGCGGTGGGGGCCAAGGGGCTGGAGCGCCCGACCGTGGAACGCGGCGGCAGCCGCCAGCACAGGATCAGCATCGCCGAACTCGCGCTGCTGACCCGGCAGCTGGCGACGTTGCTGCAGGCCGCGATGCCTCTTGAGGAGGCACTGGATGCGGTGGCGCGCCAGAGCGAGAAGGCGCGGGTGCGCAACATTCTGCTGGCCACCCGCTCCAAGGTCCTGGAAGGGCGCAGCCTCGCCCAGAGCATGGGCCAGTACCCGGCGGCATTTCCTCCGCTGTACCGCGCCACCGTGGCGGCGGGCGAACACGCGGGGCATCTCGACCAGGTGCTGGCCAGCCTGGCCGATTACGCCGAGCAGAGTCACGCTTCGCGACAGCAGATCAAACTGGCGATGGTCTACCCCAGCGTGCTGTTTGTGCTCGCGGTGGGTGTGGTCACGGGGCTGATGGCCTTCGTGGTGCCGGACGTCGTGCAAGTGTTCAGCGGCCAGGGACAGGACCTGCCGCTGCTGACCCGCTTTCTGATCGGCGCCAGCGATTTCGTGGTGGATTACGGCCTGCTGGTACTGGTGCTGATCGGCGCGGCCATCGGGGCCGGCAACTATCTGCTGCGCAACGACAACCTGCGGCTGCGCCTGCACCGCAACCTGTTGCGCTGGCCGCTGGTGGGCCGTGTCATTCTGGGCGCCAATGCCGCGCGCTTTGCGTCGACCCTGAGCATCCTGACTTCGTCGGGGGTACCGCTGGTCGAAGCCCTGAAAATTGCCGGCGAGGTGCTCGACAACCGCTATCTGCAGGAAGCGGTGCGCGAGGCCACCCGGCAGGTCAGCGAGGGCTCCAGCCTCTACCGCTCCCTGGAGGCCAGCCGCGCCTTTCCGCCCATGATGGTGCACATGGTCGCCAGCGGCGAGCTGAGTGGGGAACTGGACCGGATGCTGAGCCGGATTGCCGAGCATCAACAGCGCGAACTGGACCACCTGATTGCTACAGTGATCGGGATCTTCGAGCCGGCGATGCTGCTGCTGATGGGCGCCGCGGTCATGGTTATCGTGCTGGGCATACTGCAGCCGATCTTCAATCTCAACCAGTTGCTTTAAAGCCTGCCAGACACGGCGGAAAAAGCCGGCGCGTCCGGCGCTGGCGCCTTCGTACAGCGCAGAGGTCGGCCACCGGGCACATGGGCCACTGAGACCGGATGGCAGCGGGTCCGATGAGCATCCCCGTCGGCGCACTTCGCATTCAGGGGAGCGTAAATTTGCTATCGTTGCCGCGGCGTGTTGTATCCGCGGCCCGCCGCATTCGCGAGAGAGAAAGCATGAGCAAGTACAGCGCACAGAGCGGTTTCACCCTGATCGAAATCATGGTGGTGGTGGTGATTATCAGCGTGCTGATCGGCCTGGTGGCGCCCAATATACTGGGCCGCGTCGACGAGGCACGGGTGACCGCCGCCAGGGCCGATATCGCGACGCTGGAACAGGCGCTGGAGATGTACCGCTTGGACAACCACGCCTATCCCAGTACCGAGCAGGGGTTGCAGGCACTGGTGGAGAAACCCTCGGGCAGGCCCGAGCCCAGGAACTGGAACCCCAATGGCTATCTCAAAAAGGGCAAGCTTCCCAAGGATCCCTGGGGCAGTGACTACCAGTACCTGAGCCCGGGTGGTGAGCGGCGTCCCTACGAGATCTATTCCCTGGGCGCCGATGGCCGTGAAGGCGGCGAGGGCTACGATAAGGATATCGGCAGCTGGGAAGGCTGAGCGGCGATGCGGCGGGCGCGCGGCTTCAGTCTGCTGGAGCTGATGCTGGTACTGGTGATTATTGCCGTGATGGCGGGCCTGGTCAGTCTGGCGGTGGGCGGCAATCCCCACCGGGAGCTGGAGCGGGAGGCAGAGCGCTTGAGCCGCCTGCTGGAGGTCGCCGGCGAGGAGGCCGTGCAGCGCGGCCTGCAACTGGGCTTCTTCAGTGATGGCAGCAGTTACGCATTGAGGGTCTACGCTGTGGACGACGCGCGCTGGGAGCCCGTGCAAGACCGACGGCTGGGCCGCTACCGGTTGCCCGACAATGTGATCCTGGAAGCCCGCGAGCAGGACAGCGACGCGCCGCGCCTCCCGGCCACCGCTGAGGAACTGCCCTTGATGGTGTTGATGGCGTCGGGCGAGATAACCCCCTTCAATCTGGTGCTGACGCACCGGGATCTCGCAGACGCTGAGTATCGCATCAGCAGCGACGGCTTCTCGGGCATATTTGTCAGGGCGGTGCCATGAAGCGTCGGCAGGGGGGGTTTACCCTGCTCGAGGTGCTGGTGGCGCTGACAATTCTCGCGGTGACGGCACTGGCGGTGGCGCGCCAGGTCGGCGGCAGCGTGGGACATTTGCAGCGCCTGGAACACAAGACCCTCGCCCTGTCGCTGGCGGAGAATGAACTCAGCCGTGTGCGCGATACCGCGGGCTGGCCCAGCCCCGGTGCCTTCAGCCGCACGGTCACGTTTATGGAGCAGCGCTGGCTGGTGGCGACGGAGGTCAACGCCACCAGCGATCCGGACCTGCGACGCATCACCGTCCAGATCACCGCGGACACCGGGCTGAGCGATAAAGCCCCGCTGGTGTCCATCAGCGCCTACAGGGGGCGCCACTGATGCGGCATCAGCGCGGCCTGACCCTGCTGGAGCTGCTGATTGCCATCAGCCTGTTCGCGATGATCGCCGCCGCGTCCTACCGCGTGCTGGCGGTGGTGGCCGACGCCCGCGAGCTCACCGGACACTACGCCGACCGCCTCGGCAGCCTGCGCCGGGCGCTGTCCGCCATGCAGCGCGATATGGATCAGGTCGTCGATCGCCGCTACCGCGATCAGAGCCTCAAGCTTCAGGAAGCGGTGCGCTTCGATAGCGACTATCCGGTAATCCTGACCCGGGCCGGCCACAGCAATCCGCTGAACGAAGACCGCAGTACCTTGCTGCGGGTGGCCTACCTGATCGGCGTCCATCCCGACAGCGACAATCCCGACAGCCCGTTTTACGGCGATGAGCGCAGCTGGTTGCTGCGGGCCTACTGGACCGGACTCGATGGCGAATTGACGCTGGAAGACGCGCGGGTCCAGGCGCTGCTGCCCGATATCGAGACCCTGGCGGCGCAAGCCATCGTCAATGGCGCACCGGGCAGCTGGCCGGCGCAGGATGCCAGCGCGCGGCTGACCGGTATCGCGCTGTCTTTCGACCACCCGCAACTGGGCGCTGTCCAGCGCCAGTTCAAACTGCCATGACCACGCCGACATGAAACCGGACACAGCGCCTCACAGCCGACAGCGTGGCGTGGCACTGATCAGTGTGCTGCTGATTTTTGCACTGGTGGTGATCCTGGCCTCGGACATCGCCAGCCGCCAGTACCTCGACACGCGCAGCACCGCCAACCTGCTGGGCATGCGCCAGGCCGAGTACTACGCGCTGGGTGCGGAGGAGTGGGCCAGGCAGATGCTTTACCGGGACCGCGCGGA
>JAVEVZ010000246.1:0-4588 GCA_034004805.1 Spongiibacteraceae bacterium
TATGCGCTACCCCGGTGGAGTCCATGGGCACGGTGCGCAGCGCCACGAGAACTACGTTCTCGTCGCTGTCGCTGGCCAGGTGGTAGTGCATGGCGCCGGTCACCCGGTGGCGGTATTCGCTGACTTCGATAGCCAGGGACTCGATGGCGCGGTGGCGCAACAACTCAAAACTGGCATGTGCGGTCACGGGAACTCCTGATGGCAAATAGCAATGACGCATGAAGCCGGGGATTGTACTCGGCTGCTGCAGTCGGGGAAAACGCGAGATCCGCAGTGCCCGGCGCTCGCTCTACTCGCGCAACGGTCTTGAGTGGATTGCTCAGCTTGACGTAACTACCTTGATTTGCTTTATTTTTTTGTCCCGCTATACTGGATGCCGTAATGGGATGTCAAGCAGTAAGTGGGGTCCTGTGGCGTATGTTGTACACACTCTCTCCCGGGTCCTGTCCCGTCTTTCTTGTTTGAGCTGGACGCCTGCTTCGCGTCCAGCCCGTTCGAACAAGCCTTGCAGTCCTTTAAGTGCACCGTTGCAATAAAACGGTGAATGGAGTTGTCCATGTCATGGAATTACAAAAAAATCAGACAATACTGGCTGTCGCGGAGCGTGGGCCTGACGATAGGCCCGCTTGAGCTGGCCAAAGTCCTGCATCAACTGGACCGGCAGTCGACCAAGCAGGCCGCGGGCGTCTGGGGCGACCGGAAGCGCGCGCCGCGCGCCGGTATCGGCGACACGGTGGAACTGGTCGACCTGGACGACGGCAGCGTGTCGATCTTCGCGCTGGTCGACCCCCGCGACAGCGATCCGGGCCACGGTCGCCTGTCGGTGCTGTCGCCACTGGGGACGGCGGTGATGGGTCTGAAGGCCGGGCAGACCGCGGAACTGGTGCTGCTGGGGCGCCGCCAGCGCTACCAGCTGAAATGCATCAGCCGGCCCCGCCGCGCGCAGCTGCTGGATGCCGATCTGTCCCAGTCCCGGACGCTGGGGTCCACCAGCAAAGCCTGACTTCACACCAAGCGCCCGGCTCATTGAGCCGGGCGCTTATATCTCCCCGCTTTCAAATCCTGCCTGTTCCGCGCGGCCAGACTAGCGCGGATTGACGGTCATCCCCGGCAGGCGCCTGGGCACATCTTCCAGCGCCGGGACCCGCAGCCGGAACACTTCGGGCCAGCGCTTGCCGGTCACCAGCACGGTGCGCGAGCGCGCGTCCCAGGCGATGCCGTTCAGCACATCCTCAGGGCCCCGTTCCGGGTGCAGTGCACTCAGGTCCAGCCAGCCGCTTACGCTGCCGGTGTCGGGATTGATCACCGCGATGCGCGCGTCCAGCCAGACATTGGCCAGTAGCTTGCCGTTGATCCACTCCAGTTCGTTGAGTCGCGCCACCGGCTGACCGCCATCGCTGACCGTGAAACTGCCCAGCGGCCGGAAGTCCTCGCGATCACGGCGCTGGATGGTGGCGCTGCCATCGCTCATCAGAAAGTGCTGGCCGTCGAAGGTCAGACCCCAGCCTTCGCCCTCGTAGCGCCACTGGCCCCGGGTATGGAACTGTTCGGTCTCCAGGCGCAGGGCGCGGCCTGCACGCCAGGTGAGTACCACCAGATGGCCGTCCACCAGCGCCAGACCTTCGGCGAAGTAGCGGCCGGGCAGGGGTTTTAATCGCTGCGGGCGGGTGTCGCCGGGGCACCAGTAGGCAATATAGGAACTGCCGTACAGGCCGCTGGTTTCGTACACGCAGCCGCGGTCGACCAGCAGCCCCTGGGTGAAGCCGGCCTGCGGATGCGGGTAGCGGTTGAGCAGCTCGTACTCCAGCTCCGGCGCGTCGGCCCGGGCCAGCAGCCGGACGCTGCACAGAATCAGCCACAGGGCTGTTCGGCATCCGTACTTCATCGCCGTCTCATCGGGGAATCCGGTTTGTCTTCACGCCTGTTTATCTTCATTTTTCTGTGTCTATTCGTCGTCGCGCTTGCGGCGCTGAACAAACACCACCGCCTCGCTGACCGCGGCATCGACCTTGGCCAGCATTTCGTCCCGTTCCGCGGGGGCGAGATAGAACAGCAGGTCCACGTCGTGGCGGATATAGCGCGGCGGCAGGTGGTTGAGTGCCACACAGGCGATGTCGGCGATCAGACCGGGGGTTTGCTGCTCCGCGGGGATCAGTCGCTGCAGAGCCTCGAACACCAGTTGCTCGTAATGATTGTGGATGCTGTCCAGGGCAGTGGGCCGGTCTGCCAGGGGATCGCGACTCAACAGCATGGTGTGTTCTCCAGACGGGCAAAGCCTTCAGTGTAGTGGGGCGGGCGGCAGTAATCAGCCCCGCCGCTTTAGGGCGCGGATGGCAAACCGCGCGGGGGACAGCGCGCGCACCAGATCAAAGGGCAGCGGCCGCGGTTCACCGCAGATCTGGGCGGCCAGCAGCTCGGCGGCAAGGGGGGTGGAAGTCAGGCCGCGGGAGCCGTGTCCTACCGACAGGTACAGGCCCTCCAGGCAGGGCGCGATGGCGTTGATCGGCTGGCGGGCATTGCGCGCCAGCGACGCAAAACGGCGCGCCAGTAACGGCATGTCGGGCGCGGGGCCCACCACTGGCAGGTAGTCGGGGGTGGCACAGCGAAAGCCCACCTGGCCCTGGCAGCTGGCGGGGTTCCAGCCGGTCTCGCGCAGTGCAGGCAGTGCGGCAAACAGGCTGGACAGGTTGCGCTGATGGTCGTCTTCGCGCACAGCGGGGTCGCGGTCCCGCCGGTCGAAGGTCGCCCCCAGGGAATGCAGTCCGTCGCTGGCGGGGGTCAGGTAGCCCTCGTGGCACAGTACCGCTTTGATGCCCGCACTGGCAGTGGTGCAGCGCGCGATGCTGATCTGGCCGCGGATAGCCTGCAGCGGCAATGCGAGATCCGGCAGCAGCCGGGCGGCGGCGCCGGCGTTGGCCAGTACCACCACGGGGGTGCGACACAGCAGCCGGCCGTCGGCGGCCAGCAGCAGCCAGTCGCGCCCCTCGCGCCGCAGGCTGTCCACTGCCTCGCCCAGGGCCAGATTGATTGAGGGGTGGTCGGCCTGTGCCCGGCACACCGCCGGCGGCGCCAGCCAGCCGGCGCGGGGAAACCACAGTGCGGGCGTATCGACCGGCACGCCGGCGAGGCCGCTGGCCCGATCCGCGTCGACCACCTCGGCCCAGTCCTGGTGGCCCGCCAGCAGGGGTGCCAGCGCCGCCAGCAGGGCGCGCTCGGTCGCGTTGTGGGCCAGTTGCAGGACGCCGCAAGCGGCTGCTTCACCGACGCCCAGTGGCAGTTGCCGGTAGTGATCCAGTGCGTACAGGTAGCTGGCCAGCGCGAAGCGCGGCAGTTCGCCGGACTTCGGCGAGAGCCGGGTGAACAGCACGCCCTGACGATTGCCGGAGGCTTCGCGGGCCAGCGCCTCATGCTGTTCCAGCAGGCTGACTCGCCAGCCGCGGCGGGCCATGGCCTGCGCGCAGGCGGTGCCGGCCAGGCCGCCGCCAACCACGGCGACCTCGCGCCGGTCGTGTGCGGGGCGGGGCGCGGCGGCCCAGCCATAACGAGCCGACTCAGGGTCTGCGCCGGGGGGCGGTTGGCCTTCAAAGTGCGCCTGCAGGCTGGCGCGCTTGTCGCCAAAGCCCGGCGCGCGCTGCACGGCAAAGCCCTGGGCCTGCAGGCCGCGACGGACGTGACCGGCGACGGTAAAGCTGGCGAGGCTGGTGCCGGGACGGCTCAGCCGGGCGAGGGTCGCGTACAGATCGTCGGTCCACATGGCGGGGTTGCGGGACGGCGCAAAGCCGTCCAGAAACCAGGCGTCGAATTTGGCGCTGTGCGCCGCCGACAGCGCCGCCACATCGCCCTCCACCAGATGCTGCAGGCCCTGTGCGGCATCGTCGAACAGCAGCTGCAGGGAGACCCGACCCGCATCCAGCTGCAGGCGGTGCCAGCCGGGTACCAGGGGCGGGTAGTGGGCCAGCAGTGCGTCGGTCAGTTCCCCGAGCGCTTGCCAGGGGCGCAGGGCGCGCGCCAGTTGATCGCGGTTCAAGGGATAGCGCTCCACCGACACATACACCAGGCGACAGTCGGCGGGGGCGGTGCGATGCCACAGCTGCCAGCAGGCCAGAAAATTCAGGCCGGTGCCAAAGCCGGTTTCGCCGATATGAAAACTCGCGCCGCGGGCCAGGGCTGCAAAGCGCTCGGCGAGCCGGTTGCCCTGCAGAAACACCTGCCGGGCCTCCGCCAGTCCCTGCTCGCGGTGGAAATAAACATCGTCAAAGGCCGCTGACCGCGGCTCGTCGCCGGCGGTCCAGTCCAGTTGTGGCGCCTCGGTGCGGTAGGGGGTCTGGTAGGGAGCATTCATGGGGTGGCGAGTCTATGCGCTGGCGCGGTCCAAGTGAACCGGTAGCTCCCGGCAGGTATGTCCGCCGCTTGCGCGGCTCGCACTGCGGGGGGCAAACCCGTTAGGCTGGCTGCCTTATTCACTGAACAGGGTGCGATGCATGGATCTCACGGCGTTGTTGGTATTTTTGATCATAGGGGCCATCGCGGGCTGGCTGGCCGGCAAGATCATCAAGGGCGGCGGCTTCGGGCTGGTGGGCAATATGGT
>JAVEVZ010000015.1:0-22116 GCA_034004805.1 Spongiibacteraceae bacterium
ACAGAGCGTCCTTTACGCTTCTACCCATTGCACGCCCATTGCACGCCCCAAGGAGGCCCCATGAGCAACGAGCCCTATGTTCTGATCACCGCCGACACCCATGCCGGTGGCAGCCACGCCCAGTATCGGGAGTATCTGGAGCCCCAGTACCGCGAGGCCTTCGACGTCTGGCGCGGCGGCTACAAAAACCCCTCCCAGGCCCACTACGGCGGCAAAAAGCTGCGCAACTGGGACAGCGAAGTGCGCAACACCGACCAGGACGGCCAGGGCGTGGTGGGCGAGGTCATCTACCCCAACACGGTGCCGCCCTTTTACCGCAAGAGCATCGTCACCGCCCCGCCGCCCCGCCCGGAAGACTACGAGCACTGTCTGGCGGGCACCCGCGCCCACAACCGCTGGCTCGCCGACTTCTGTGCCGACGACCCGGTGCGCCGCGCCGGTATCGGCCTGATCCAGCCCCACGATATCGACGAGGCGATCAAGGACGTGGAGTGGATCGCCAGACACAATCTGCGCGGCGGCGTCCTGTTGCCACTGATCCCCGACGACTGCACCTGGCTCAAGCCCCTGTACCACCCGGACTACGACCGGCTGTTTGCCGCAATTCAGGACCACGATCTGGTGATGAACCATCACTCGGGCCAGGGACTGCCCAGCTACGACGACACCGCGGTCGGCCAGGCCCTGTGGATATCGGAAGTGCCATTTTTTTCCAAGCGCGGCTACGCGCATCTGCTGATGAGCGGCGTGTACGAAAAATTCCCCAGGCTGAAGTACATCCTCACCGAATCCGGTTGCTCCTGGGCGCCGGAAATGCTGGCCATGCTGGACCGCATCCACTACGGTATCAAGGCCGGCGCCATCGGCGAAATGGATTACTCGAAGACCGACTGGATTCTCAAGGAGCCGCCCAGTTTCTACGCCAGGCGCAACTGCTGGTACGGCGCCAGTTTCCCCAGCCTGGCAGAGCTGAATGGTCGCCATGAAATCGGGGTCGACAAAATCTGCTGGGGCAATGACTACCCCCACTACGAGGGCACCTTTCCCTACAACCTCGAATCCCTGCAGCTGACCTTCAAGGACGTCCCGGAGAACGAGCGCCGCATGATGTTCGGCGAGAACGCCGCCAAGCTGTATGGCTTCGACATGGAAAAGCTGCGTGAACGGGCCAGAGCCGTGGGCCCCACCCCCGCGCAGGTCGACGCGCCACTGGAGAAAATTCCCGACGACTCCCAGTGCTATCTGTTTGTGAATGCGCGCATGGCGCAGGCGGGCTGACGTCGAAGGAGCACGGGGCGCTTCGCCCCGTGGTTGCACGCTTATGCTGGCAGCAGCTGCAACAAGGTCTCAGCGCGCTGGATAAACGTATCCTGATGGGCGCTGAGAGCCTGGTACTCATCGACCAAAAAACCCGTGTAGGGCCCCTCAAACGGGTTGTCTTCGGCGCGGACCGCGGAGCTCAGACCGGACAGCTCTTCAAAAATCGCCAATGCCAGAAACGGCGTAACAGTCGGGTCGTAACCCCCCTCATGGCTCAACACCAATCGGCCCTCGCACAGGCGGGCGGCCATGTCCATGGTGTAGCGGGTCATCAGGCGAAAGCTCTCCGAGTGCAGCAGCATGCGCGCGGTCGGGTCACTGAAACCGGCATCCAGTCCACTCGCGACCACGATCAACTCGGGGCGGAACTGGTTGACAGCCGGGACAATGACGCGCTCGAACGCCGCCAGATAGGCACCGGTTCCGGATCCCGGCGGCAGGGGGATATTGATGTTGTAGCCCCGTCCCTTCCCCTCGCCGCAATGGTCTACCAGACCGCGCCCGTAGATCATCTGATCCTGGTGGATGGAAATGGTAAGGACAGAGGGATCGGAATAAAAAGCAGACTCGGTACCGTTGCCGTGGTGAGCGTCCCAGTCAATGATGGCGACTCTCTGCAGGCCATGCTGTAGCATCGCGGATTTAACCGCGACGGCGATATTGGAAAAGACGCACAGGGCCATACCGGTCTCTTTCTCGGCATGATGTCCCGGCGGTCTCACCAGCGCATAGGCATTGCGCACCGTCCGGTTCAGAACCGCGTCAATCGCGGCCCTGGTTCCACCTGCCGCCAACGCGGCTATATCGAAGCCACCGCAGGGCATCGGCAAGCCCGACCCGGCATAGCCACCCTGCGCCGCGCTGATCGCCGCGACCCGATCGATGTAATCAGTATCGTGAACCAGCGCCAGTTCTTCTTTAGAAGCAGCCTGGGGCGCGATCATCTCGAGTTTGTCGAGCAGGCCTGCGGCGCTCAGAAGATTGAGAATCCTGCGCTTGCTTTCAGGTGTCTCGGCGGACGTTCCGGGCTGAATAAAACGGGACTCATTGAATATGCTGGCGTATGACCCGAAGTCATACCACATATAGCGCTCGTCCCACACGATACCTGTTTTCACAACGTTATCCTTGTGTAGTGATCATAACCACGCTGGCGGCGTCTGGCCTTACTCAGTTACCTGCCAGCACTTCGCCGGCGCGATTGTCGACCATCACAATCGTGTCATGGAATTCAACCGTGGGCACCGCTCCCATGCTTTCCTGGAAGGTCTTCAGGAACTCATCGTTGAAGAAAGCCTCGGCACTTGCTCTGGAGTCCCAGAGGTAGACAGACAGGCCTTCGCTTTTCTCGACATCAAAGCAGAATTGCTTGCTGTACAGATGGGGCATTCCCTTGAACATATTTTCCGCGCCATAGCGCAGCATCCCGGAGATTTCCTCGTGCGTGTAACGCTTGGAGGTTTTGTATTTCACGATAACCGTCATCATAGTCCTGCTCCTTGCAGTGGATTAAACATTTATGGAGACGCGTTGACTGCGTCAGGTAGTGCTATCTGCGATGCGCATCCATGATCAGATCCGCCGCGCGCATGGCGACACCCATAATGGATGCGTTGGTAACCCCGGAGAGCATTTCCGGATAAATCGAGCAGTCGACAACCCTGACCCCATCCACTCCGTGCACGCGAGTGTTTCCATCCACCACGCCGGATTCAGCATCACTGCCCATGGCGCAGGTGCCGACCGCGTGGAACCCCGGCATGCCGCCCTTACGGTAAAGATCGATAATTTCATCGTCGCTTTGAGCGGCGGCTGAGGATGGCATCTCTCGTACCAGCCGGGATACGAGCGGCTCGCGCGACGCGATATCGCGAATATGCCGGACCGCGGCAACACTCGCTCTGCGGTCATATTCATCGTCGAGGTAATTCGGTTTTATCAATGGGCCCGTGCCGGGATCAGACGCCCGCACAACGATCTCCCCGGTACTTTTCGGGTACATCAGATAGCCGACAATACTGACGCCTGGAGATTGACTGAAACCGCTTCCTTCACGGGAATAGGGATTGAACATCAGCTGGATGTCCGGCGCGTCAAGCCGTTCATCGGAACGGATGAACGCAGCGGCGTGACAGGGCGACTGTGCCATTGGGCCTTTTCGGGTCATAAGGTAACGGAGTACGTTGCCAATCAGCGGCATACCACCGTACTGGCGGTTCTCGGTATCGCCCCACGATTTCACCTCAAAGCTGATCCCCAGCAGCAGATGCTCTCTAAGATTTGCGCCAACATGGGGATTGGCATGAACAATGGGAATACCCAGCTCGTTTAAAAGCCCGGCGGGGCCGATACCCGAGCGCTGCAGAATCTGGGGCGATTCCAGCGCACCTGCGCAAAGAATGACTTCCCGCCTAGCGTTAAAGGTGATGTTCTCGTTGTTGCGACGACATACAACACCGGTAACCTTTTTTCCCTCCAACACAAGCTTGCTGGCCATCACGCCGGTTTCAATGTGAAGATTTTTTCGCTTTCTGGCGGGCTTCAAGAATGCACTGGCAGCGCTCCGGCGTCTGCCTCGCTGGTCGATATTGAAATGCAGATGGCCGACCCCTGTGCGCCCCAGTTCAGACAGGCGATCATGGCGCGGCAGCCCCGTGGTGCAGGCAGCATCGATAAACGCCTCGGTGATGTCGTAGTGCTCGGCATGAGGCGCGACCGGGATGATGCCGTCCACCACGCCTGTACCGTCCAGGCTGTGATAATAGCGCTCCATGCGCGACCAGCTCCACGCGTCCCCTCCGGCGCGGGTCAGCGCCGAGAAACCCTCGGGCTGAGGCCTGAGCCAGATCATGCCATTCACCGAACTCGATCCACCCAGGGTCTTGCCCCGCAGCCAGACCTCGGTGGACGGCTCGTCGACGCCCCGTGTAACCGGGTACCTGCTCACATACTCATTGCCTGCCAGAACCGCGCCGAAGCCCTTGGGCATGCGCAACAGCATGCTGGAATCTTTCCTGCCCTGCTCAATCAGCAGTACCGAATAGCGGTCTCCTTCACTGAGCCGGTTTGCCATTACGCTGCCCGCAGAGCCCGCGCCGACAACAATAAAATCGAATATGCTCGAGGCAGAACGCTCCATGAAAAATACCTTTTAGAATTGCCGAGATAAAATCCTGGAATCAGTCGGGCTTTTTCTGTCGCTGGGCCATAAGTTTCGGCATTTCCTCAACAACTACCGCATCGATCGCCTGACTGACCGGGGATTCCCGCATGCGCTGCTCCCAGGTCGCCAGGCCGGGAACGATATCATTGATATCGATATTGACGAAGGCTGCCGTATTCATATTGGGTAGCGCCGCGCTGCCCTTGATCACCACCAGCGAATAGCGCAATACGATATCGGCCAGGGTCATCTGCTCACCCATAAGATAGGGCTTGAAATGGCCCAGCCGGGCAATCGCGCCGAGCCCTTTGCGCAGCGTCGAGGCGGCGTCATCCAGTACGGCCTGGTCCAGGGTCGCGCCACTGAGTGCCGCCGGTATCAGGCGCCGCCCCGGCGACTCGACATAAAGCTCGCTGATTTTCATCAGCTCTTTCATTTTGGCCTGGCCGAAGAGGTCACCGGGCGACAGGCGTACGTCCGTATAGCGCGCCTCAATATAGTCGAGGATCACGCCACTTTCCGACAAATACCCCTGTTCCGTCTCAATGGCAGGTATCTTTCCCAGCGGGCTTATCGCCAGATAAGCCGGATCCGCGCCTGGCATAACCGGCACTTCCTCAAAGGCCACGCCCTTGGCCATCAGCGTGTGCTTGACCATGCTGTAATAGTGACTGACCACGAATCCATAGAGTTTGAGCATCGCCACGTTCCCCATCGTTGAAGTAGCTCCGGCGTCGCCACCTGCAGGCGCGACGCCGGAGGGGAAAAGCTGTCCGGGCAACGAGCGCCCTGCAAACATTGCGCTCTCGACACGCCTGCAATGACGTTGTGGAAAGCGCGCGCCCGGACTGCCTGTTTCTGATTGTTTGCTTCTGCTTCGTCGCTAGCTGTTGGCCTGTTGCTGGTTCTCAGGCCTGCCCGACTGCGCGCCCCCCGTCCTAGTACTGATAGATAAGCTCCAGCCCATAGGTGCGCGGATCACCGTACTGCTCGGTAATAACCCCCAGGGCGCCGAGGTTGAGTGCGGAGAGCGGATAATCATCATCCGTAAGGTTTCTGCCCCACAGGGAGACCGTCATCTGGCCGGCGCCCACCGCGATGTCTTCGAGACTCAGGCTGGCGTTGACTACCGTGCGCTCGTCCATGACCTGATGCTTGTAAATCACCGGGTCGCCTGCCAAAAGTCCCGACCAGAGTGCGTTTTCGTGGGAAGCATCCTGCCAGTTGGCCTGGAGATAACCGCGCAGATTACCCACCCCGGAGCGCAGGAACACATAGTCAACCGAAGCGCTCAGAGAGTTGCCGGGCGACGACGATCGCTTGGCGCGGCTCACTGTTTTCAAACAGGTTTGCGGTAGATTTGTGCCGCAAAGCTCAGGGAACTCTTCGTAATCGCCATTGATATAGGCGTAGGAGATGCTGACCTGCATATCCTCCATCGGCAGGGCCTGCAGATCGATCTCGCCACCCCAGCGATCAGCCAGGCCGCCGTTGCCGATAAAGGACAAGGCGCGCCCGTCTGGTGTGACCTCGATCTGGCTGATCTGGCCGTCCTCCCATTCGTAAGTCCAGAGTGACGCATTGAGCCTCATCCGGCGCTCAAACCACTCACTCTTCATGCCGATTTCGTACTGTTCAACCGTCTCCTCGCCAAAGGGATTGGCGAAGATGCCTGTGTTGAACCCACCACTCCTGTAGCCGGTGGAATAGCGCAGGTATGCGCTGACATCATCGCTGAACTGATAGGCAAAGGTGAGCGCACCGCTGAGGTTATAGAAGTTTTTTGAGCCCTCAAACAAGCGTTCAGGATTTATCCCGAATATCGTCAGCTGCTCGCCCTCAAACTGGTATATGTCTTTCTCTTCCTTTGTATAACGAAGCCCGGCGGTGACTGAAAAACGGTCTGCCATCACGCCCGGTGTCCATTTGACCTGACCAAACACCGCTTCCGAAGTCGACTCGGCTTTGTTCAAGGTTTCCCGTCCACCACCCGACAGGGGCGCCAGGTAGATATTGCCCCGGTCAGCGCCGGAGCCCAACTCATAGTCTTCATCAAAATAGTAAAGGCCGAGAACATACTCGGTGCGGTCAGTGGTGCCGATCAACTGAAGCTCCTGCGAGCGCTGGCGGTAGGTATCCTCATCGTCCAGCACGGCGTGAAAGGCGCCGATGGTGTCTACGCCATCCCACACACTGTCGACCAGCGGGAATGCGAAGCCGGACGAACCGCCGTACAGCTGGCCGAAGGTCGCCAACAGAGTATCGTTCATCACCCCTACGCCGTTGGCATCGAGACGGCTGTCGAAGTCCTCGATATCGCCGTAGGCCGAACTGCTGACCTTGCGGTAGGCGGTGATCGACTTCAGTTCAATCTCACCCAGAAATCCGACCTCGCCGAGGTTGGTCGTAAACGTAAGCGCGTGGCCATCCACATCCGCCTTGGTAACGGGCATATGGTCCGCCTGCCCCCAGCCTACCCTGCCCTGTCCGCGCTGCACGGCCTGGGTATAGGCGTCAATGCTGGCTTCCAGGGACGGAATCAGGCGCTGGGTGATGCGGGGGTCGGTGCCCGGCGTCAGCGCCCAGCCCCTGGCGGCAGCGAGCACCCCTTTCATGGTGTCAATCCGGCTGATTGTGCCCGCCGCATTCTGCGGCACCAGGTCCACTACCTTTTCAAGGTTATTGGTCTCGTCCAGGCGGCTGCCGTCATAGCGGTAGGCGAACAGCGTGTCGTCACTCAGGCGCCAATCGGCAGCAAACCGGTAGGCTTCCCGATCGGTATCCATGAAATCCGGATCGCCCGCCACCGTGTTGCGATAGAAGCCGTCTCGCTCGCGTTTCTGGTATCCGAAATTGGCCGAGAGCTGGCCCAGTGGCGCGGACACATCGCCCAGCGCGGGGGTATCAAGCGACAGGCGGAATTCACGCTGGTCGTAATTGCCAACCTTCGCCGATAGTTTGAACCCGAACTCGCCCGTCGGTGGCTGGGTAATCATATTGACAGCGCCGCCGGTGGAGTTGCGACCGAACAGGGTTCCCTGAGGCCCCTTGATCACCTCGATGCGCTGCAGATCGGCGACATCGGTCGCCGAGGAGCGCTGCTTGCCGATGTACACGCCATCGACATAGATGGCGACGGCGGGAGACAGGGAGCTGTTCAAGGGTGCGCCCCCGGTCAGACCGCGCAGCGAGAGAGTGGTCGCGCCTCGTCCTCCCGAGGATTCAAAGCCAGACACCGCGGCCATGTCGCCGATCAGGTCGTAGGTATTTGCGATGGCGCGCTTCTGGATATCGTTCGCCGACAGCACTGATATCGAAAGCGGCGTCGACTGCGCTTTCTCTTCCCGCTTCTGAGCGGTCACTACAACTTCTTCAAGGGCAAAAGCGGATGCGGGGCGCTGGCCCTGCTCCTGCGCGTGACTGCTCGCAGAGAATACCGTCGTCGCTGCCAGCGCGGACATAAACGACATCGCATATTTTGAAGGTGTCATGGGTACTGCTCCCCCTACCGGTTTATTAATGCGTTTATCTTTATCGTTGTATTGACGAGATGGCTCCAGCACCGCCCTGCACGCCGGCCCTGCTGCGCCGCCCGCAGTACAACAAGGTACGCCACTATAGAAAGCACGCGCCTACCCGACCTGCCAGATAGCCGCTATTAACCGAACCGAGCTTATGCCGAAGCCGCGACCCGAAACAGGGTGAATGGCAACAAAAACCGGACATTAGCGCTCAAATTAGAAGGCGCGCGGATCGCGGGTGCAGGCGAATCGGCAGGCGTCGCGGTGTGGCGGGCGCCGGATCAGGGGCCCGGCAATTGCCGCCACTTAGATCTGTTCCGCAAAGAACGGGACCCGCGCCCCGGAGTTAAGGCTTGCGCCCCGCTCAATCGCCGGCGCTCACCGTGTTGCCGGCGCCGGGTTCACTGCGGTAAGTTGAAGGACTGAGACCGGTCCAGCCCTGGAAGGCCCGCCTGAATGCCCGGTCGTCACTGTAGCCTGTGCGCGCAGCGATGTCGGAAATCGGTATATCGGTACTCCGCACCAGGTGCAGCGCATGGCTGCGCTGGCACTCTTTGAGTATGGCAGTGAAGTTGGTGCCCTCCTTCTGCAGATTGCGCCGCAGGGTCGCCGGACTCATATGTACGACTTGCGCCGCCGTCTCGCTGGACATAGGCGCCAGGCCCTGCTGCAGCGCGCTCATCAGTAGCGCCCGCAAACGCCCGGACAGTGTCTGCAGCTGTCCCGTGCAATGCTGCACATCAAAGGGCAGGTAATCGATAACCTGATCGAGTTCCGCCGCGCTGCGCACTATCGGCAAGTCGAGATACTGCGCGGGGAAAATCATGGCATCGCATTCGGCCTGCCACCGCAAAGGCTGTGTGGCGAGGGTGCCGGGAACCAGCAGTGCCTGTGGTCTGGGATAACTGAGTGAGACCTCTTTCAGGCGCAACAGCCTGCCGGTCATCCAGGAAAAAAGCTGGTGCAACATATTCATTGCCGACAGGCTCACAATGAGCGAGGCGCTGTCGCGCTGCTGCCTGCACAGCTCAATGACCAGCGCCGCATCGCGCTCCGTTTTTTGGAGTTTGAAGACTTCGCCTATTGGGCTCGCCACCCTGCAGTAGACGGCTGCGCGCTCAATGGCCGCCCCCAGCGTAGGACAGGTAATGATGCAGTAGCACATCATGTCCTGCGCATCCTTGCTGATATGGCTGTTGTCCCGGCGACCGCTGGTAACAGCCTCCAACAGGCGGCAGGCATGATTGTAGAGCCGGGAAAAATCTCCGGCGGACAACAGCAGGTCACCGGCGCCCGAAGCGGCCTGTACCCGGGGGATCCCGGTCTCGGCAAACACCTGCTCGCGGCTGTAGCCACGCCGCTCCAGCTCCACCAGCACCGGCATCGCTTGGCTCAGCGGAATCATGGGCTGCATTGCGGGCAAATCCTTCATGTCACGGACTACGGCGATGGCGTCGCCGCAGTGTACGCCTCAGGCAGGATGCCGCAAGCGGCCGGACGCCCGGTCAATACACGGATTTCAGCGCCTCATTCGTCCACCCCAGGGCGGTGAGAGCATTCTGCCGATCGCCTATAAGTCCGTATCCTCCGGTGGATGCATAGCCCATGATGTCCTGAAGCGCTCTGGGCAGGGTGCGGGCAATTTCCAAGGGGCAGGAGACAAACTGATTCTCCACCTGGCGCACCCAACCAACACTGAAGGCAATGTCGATCGCCCGGCGGATTCGCGTAGACACGTTGGCACCGCCGCCGTGGTAGAGCTTGCCGGAGAAGATCAGCACAGAACCTCGGCTCATTTCCACGGGAAGGCTGTCCTGATAGCTGAACCGGGCACCAGCACCTGCCGTGTGGCTGCCGGGCACGACGCGGGTTGCGCCCATCTCCTCGGTGAAGTCGGTCAGCGCCCACAGGGAGTTTACAAACACCTCGTAATCGTCGGGAAACGGGTAGCGGTCGAACAGCATTTCGTCCTGGTGCAGAAACTGGGCCTCAGCGCCGGGCGCTACCGAGTTCACCTCGGTCAATGACAGCTGCACCGTTGCCGCATGCGACAACAGCGCCTTGACCACATCCAGATAGGTCTGCTGCACAATCAGCTCGCGCACCGTCGGCGAGCGCGCGATCAACGACCCTGTGCGCTGGGTATTGAAGCCCAGCTCCGGCAGGTGGCCGAACGGCGTCGCATCGAAATAGGGTTGCAGCTCCGTTTCGATGCGGTCCATCACCGCGGGCGGCACCAGCTCATCAATCACCACATGACCGTGCTCGCGCACACAGGCCGCGATCTCAGCCACTGGTGCCGTTCCCGCCATATGCTGTACTGCCATTCCTACATCTCCTGTTGAACGCTATGCCCTGTCGGGCGCAAAAAGCCGGTGGTTATGCGCGTATGCGCACCTGCAGGCGGTCCAGCTGGCGGCTGAACAGGGATTCTGTCCAGGCGGGCCGCGCGATATCGTCTTCGGGGCTAAGCCGCGGCAACAGGGGCGCGAGAGCGGCGAACACGGCCTGGGTCTCAAGGCGCGCCAGTCTGGCGCCCAGGCAGGCGTGGATGCCGCGGCCAAAACCCAGGTGCTGCGGCGCCTTGCGATCCAGCTGGATCTCGTCGGGAGCGCTGTAGACCGCGGCGTCGCGATTGGCTGAACCCCACAGGAGAATCAGCAGAGATCCCTCCGGCAGCGGGGTGTCACCGAGGTGGGTCTGTTCCCGGGCGATGCGGTAATTGCCCTGGGAGGGCGTCTCCAGGCGCAGCGTTTCCTCCAGCAATGCCGCCAGCGTATCGCTGCGACTGACGGCCCACTGATGCTCCGGCTTGCGCATCAACCACAGCAGGCTGCTGCCGATCCACGACGCCGTCGTATCCGCGCCGCCCACCACCAGCTGGAACAACATGCCCAGCGCAGTGGTTTGCGGCAACTGTCCGGCTTTGACCAGCGCAACGAGATCACCGGTCAGATTGTCCGCGGGGTACTGCAGCGCATCACTGAGAAATTCGTGCAAATACCACTGCAGTGACAGAGCCGCCTCGCCGCTGCTTTCAAAGCCGGCATCGCTAGTATTGCCCAGCATGCGTTTAATAATCAGATGCGCCCACTCACTCAGCTGGCCCTGCATCGCGAGTGGTATGCCCAGCAGCGTGCAGATGGTCCAGGACGGCACATCACGCCCGCAATGGCGCATAAAATCGAAGGTTTCGTTGTATGGCAGGCGGCTGACGACATCGACGCCATAGCGATCAATATGCGGCTCCATCTGCTTGACGCGCTGGTTGAATACCGCGCTCAGCGCCTTGCGCTGCTCGGTGTGCAACGGCGGATCTTCGGCACCCAGAATACCCCCCTCCGTTGGCGAGGCCGGGGACGACTGGAATGCAATGCCGCCGTCGCTCTGCAGGCGCAGATAGCCGGGTACGCGGGAGGAGAACGTCTGGGGCGCCCGCAGCACACTCACCAGATCCGCATAGCGGCTGACAAAATAGTAGGGCGTATCGTGCAGACGTGCCACGGGGTTGTCACGCCGCAATTGCGCGTACAGAGGATAGGGATCATTCTTCCAGCGGGTATCGAACAGGGCAGCGGCGTCAGACATGGGGGCGCTCACGAATCAACATGAGCCAGCAGTCTGGCAATAACCACCGACAAGCGACAGGACAACGCGGGTGCGCAAGCGGACAATTCCGCTCAGTCTGCTTCAGCTGCCTGCTCCGTGGGCAGCAGAGGCCACGCACCTGTTAACAGTGATCGCTCAACGGCCTTCTGCGCAATCGTCAGCGGCAGGCGGGGCGTCCAGCAGTTCGTCCGCAGGAGCGAATGGCCGGTCCGGCACGGGCTGGAACACGTCCGAGCACTGATCCGTCGACACATCGCTAAACACGCGTGACGCCTGAACCGCAGCGGCAGAAACGATGGCCTGGCTAAAGCGTGTCGAACCTGACCACTTTCAGGGTTGGCTTTTCGCTGCTTACGGGCAGCTGATAACGTATCGAGAGCAGACCTTCCCGCTTACCGGTGGTGTCCAGCCAGTTGCCCGACGGTGGCTTGCGGTGGGACACAACAATGCGGTAGCGCCCGTTGACGGTAACAATATCCTTGTCGTTGAGAGACACCTGGTAGTGTTCATAGTCCAGTGACTGCATCCAGCGGTTCTGCAGGGACACGCTCCAATAAGGCGCGTCAGGTACCGCGCCTTCAACGATCAGCGCTTCGTCGTCCTCCAGATAAAACCACGAGCCGTAGTACTGATTGTCCTTGGTGGGATAAAAAATTCCGCCAAAATCGGCGCTGTAGCGCTTGGGCGGATCGATACTGTTGGCGCCGCCGGAGAGAATATCGGCCAGGGCCACCGCGCCGTCCACGGTTTCATTGAAAAATGTCGCCGCGCGGGTAAAGCCCGCTGCGATCTCAGCGTCCGTGGCGGGTGCGAATGCCGGGGGCTTGAGATTGCGTATGGTAAAGCGCGCCTGCTGTTTACCCTCGCGGTCGTGATCGTACTGGCGCACCATCACCAGGTGGACATCGTCCTCCATTTTCAGCCAGTCAACATCGGGCTCAGTCGGTTTATTCCGGCTTAGAACGATCGTGAAATTGCCTGACTCATCGATCTGCATGGACTCGTTGGAAATATTATCCGCGCCGCGGTTCCAGCCGTTGATGCTGGTGCCGTACAGCGCAAAACCCAGATATTCGGTGTCGCCGATATTCCCGGTGATTTCGTAGTCAAACGCCGGCGACAGCTCAGCGGTGTTGTAAACGGCATCCGGGGTATCTCCCAGGAACTTGCGGTAATCCGACATCCAGTCGGTAAAGCGAGGATTTTCCGCACTGCCCTTTGCCAGCTTCATTTCCAGGGAAACACCGGCCATTTGCGCCAGATAGACCAGCCCATCCAGGCGCTCGCGCTGATCATCAGTGGCTGCAAATACGCGCGCACCGGCCGCCTCCAGGCTCGCGATAAACTCGCGCCAGGCCCGGGCCGCCTCGCTGTCATCGGCCCACTCCGCCGGGGGAACCGCGATGGTCTTGCTCGCATTGAAGGTTCCCAGCAGATAGGCGCCGGACAGCAAAACCCCAACCAGCACGACGAGTAGCAATTTCTTCATTTCTTGACCTTATCCGGTACGCGGCCCATGTTCCGCCGGCACCATACAGCACCCGTCAGCGACACAGAAGACCGCGGTGTCTGCAAGCCACGGGACGGCGTAGGCCACTGAAACGCCGGCAACCGGCCGTCGCCACAGCCCCGCGCATACCGATCAGCCTGCTTGCTTTTCATGCTCCGACCCAGCGCGATCCCGCGCCGGGCGGCGCCGGCGGCAAGACAGGCTGGTGACTTTCAGAAGGAAGGGAGGAGTACCGCCCGCCGCGCGTCCCTGCACGGCAGATGACTTGATCCATTCGGCCCGGCTATTTCCCGTCCAGGGTGTACACCAGCAGCGCGTTGCCCGGCTTCACCACCGAGCTGGCGCCTGAGGTGATAAAGAGCGCGTTGTTGCCCACCGTGACCGGATAGCCACTCACCTGGCCGCCACTGGCGACGCCGTTGACCGCCGGGAAATCCAGCGCGGTATCAATGTCGCGCAGCAGACGGCCGTCCTGCGCTGCATAGATGCGCAGATGGCCATCCCAAGAGCCGGTGAACACCATGTCGGATACCACGGTCACCGCGGCGACCTGGCCGCCAATGCAGTGTTCTTTGGTCCAGTTGCAGTCAGGTTCCGGGGCTTCGGTCTGCCAGAGAATCCTGCCGCTGGCCGGGTCCAGCGCCGCCAGGCTGCCGGTGCGGTCCCCCACCACGGCGTCCACATCGGAGACCGGCACGTAGACCCGCCGGCTGTCCGCGCCCAGGCCGTACATCACGCCGCCCAGATCTCCGCCCTCCGCAACCCGGGTGGTCCACAGCACCCGGCCGCCGTCATCGGGATCCAGCCCGTAGACCAGGCCGGCCTTCTGGCCCACCACCAGGATATCCCGGGTTTCGGACAGGGGCTGAATCAGCACCGAGGTGCCCATGGAAAAGAAATTCCGGCAGTCGGTTTCGCGGGATTCACAGATGGCCCGGCGCTCCTCGGCCGGGGGCAGAAAGGCTTGCTGCCAGGCGCGCTTGCCCGTCTTGAGATCGTAGGCCATCACCGAATACGGCCCGGGAAGATTGGTAAAACCGTACTCCTCGGCGGTGCTCGCATAGACCAGTCCGCGCTTGGCGTCGATGGTCAGCGGGGTATAGGTGGACGCGCCCGCCGGCCCCTGCTTGAACTGCGGCTCCGTGTCGGTGGGCGGCACCGGACCCAGCCTGGCGGCGATATGCTGCTGCTTCCAGAGTTGCTTGCCGGTCTGCAAGCTCAGCGCGACCACGCCGCCCCGGGAGTCGCAACAGACGTAATTAACGTCGTGGGTCAGCGGGTCCTCAATGGATGACAGAGGCACGTAGACAACGCCGTCGTAGACCGTCGGCGATGCAGTGATGCGCGACAGCGGGTGCACTTCGATAGTGGTTTTCCACACCGGCGCACCGCTGCTGGCATCCAGCGCGGTGACATCGCCCGCATCGTCGCCAAACAGCACCACGCTCAGCACCGCCGGGGTGTCGGATTGAGTATCGCCATCTCCCCCCGTCGATTTACCGGGGTGATACGCGGTGAAGTCGGCGACGGTTAGGGAGCGCACGATGCGCCCCTCGGTGGGGTATACCCAGTTGACGCAACCGCTGTCGGCGCTCAGCGCGACCACATAACCGGTGCCCGCCAGAAACACTGCGCCATCCGCCAGTGTCGCCGGACCCGCGGCGCCACCGGGATAGGCGTAGGCCCATTTCAACTGCAGGCGATCGACCGAGCCCGCATTGATCGCCGCCACGTCGCGGAAGCGATGCCCTTCGATATCGCCGTGGATACTGGTCCAGTCCCCCGGCGTGACCGCCACCGGTGCCGCGGTCCTGGCGCACAGGTTGGTGGCGGGATCGGCAATGGCCTTGGGTTCGCGGCCGGTGATGAACTTCACCAGCGAAATCACTTCCGCGTCCGACAGGTCCTTGACCATCGGCGACATGGTGCCCGCGGTCAAAGCCTGGTGGACGATTTCTGCGGGGCGATAGCGCAGCGCGGAACGCGGCGGAATGCGGCCCACCGGGTTTTCGTGGCACTGGGCGCAGTGGCTCCGGTACAGCTGCGCGGCGGGCGAATCGGCATTCAGCACATCGTGATTGATATTGCCCATGCCATCCATCAAAGGCTCATCCTGCGCCGATACGGATACCGCCGCCAGCGCGCCCGCACACAACCCCGCCAGCAACATGACCGCCCGTCGATACGCCAGTCGATTTTTCAAGCCGGACATATACACCACTCCATCACTGCGCAACCCCACAGATATTCACTCCGATCTTTTGCAATTGGTTTCAGTAGTTGTACGTCAGATCGAGGCCGACGCTGCGCAGTTCCCGGTAGGTATTGACGGCATATCCCAGCGCGCCGAAATCGACCCCGTATTCGCGGACTTCCCGGTTGCCCAGATTCCTGCCCCAGGCCGCCAGGCTCAACTCGCCATGGGGCACCGGTATATCTGCCAAAGTCAGGCGGGCATTGACCAGGGTGTAGGCATCGGACGCGTCATAGCGGTTCAGCTGGGTGTGAAAGGTCCGCTTGCCCGAGTACGACGCATCCAACTGTGCAATCCAGCGGCCGTAGGACCGGGCGGGAAAGCTGTATTCCACAATGGCGGACGCGGTGGTTTTAGGTCCGTTGGCGATGGTGCTGGCGGTACCCGAAATATCCCGCATCAAGGCGTCACCGTTGGAGTCGTACACCGGGAAACCGGTTTCCACATCCGACACGCTGGTGACAAAACTCTGGAAGGACACATCGGTATAGCCGTAGCTGAGGGTGATCAGCAGCGGCTCGATCGGCATCGCGGTCAGCTCGATCTCCGTGCCCCAGGCGCTGGACTCGCCGGCGTTGACCAGGGTCGACGAGGCACCGCCTGAACCCGCCTCGAACTGGGTGATCTGCTGGTCTTCGTACTCGTAGTAGAACACCGCGCCGTTGAGCCGCAGGCGGTTGTCCCACCACTCACTTTTGCCGCCCACTTCGAAGGACGTGACGTTTTCCTCGTCCACCGGCTTCTCAAAAGCGGTCACCGTCGTGGCGCGAATATTGTAGCCGCCGGCCCGGTAGCCGGTCGCGAGCCGCGCGTACAGCATCAGGTCATCCGAGGCTGTGTAGGTCACGGTCAGGTCGGGATTGAAGTTGCTCCACTTTTTGCTCGCGCTGCGCGTGGCAAAGCCTATATCGCTGAAGTCCGTGGTCAGCGTGGTGGACTTTTTGTCCTCGCTCCAGCGCATGCCCAGGGTTGCGCTCCACTGTTCGGTAAGCGCGTACTCAAACTGGCCATAAACAGCCCAGGCCTCGTTGTCCACGGAGTACACATACTCGCCGGTTTCCAGCACAACGCTTTTACCCAAACAAGAGCCTGCGCACAGAAAGCCCTGGGTGCCGGGGTCGAGGTCGCCAAACGCCAGTTGCGCCGGAAACACAAATCGCTGGGGATCGCTCTGTTCACCCTTCTCGCTGAAGAAATAAAGCCCGGCGGTATAGCTCAGGCGGTCGTCGGCCGACTGCCCCGTGATCTGGAACTCCTGCGACCACTGCTCGTGCTCGTTATAGCCCTGGGAGTCAAACATCTGTACGTATTCCCCCGCCGGCACCGGCTGGCCGTCGAAATTCGGCCCCAGCAGGGTCACGCCGTCACTCTGGAACTGGCCAAAGCCCTGACTGCCGTAACGGTTGGTGTACTCCCGCCAGGAGGAGATGGATTTCAGGGTGTAGCTGTCCTGCTGCCACTCCAGAACCAGGGCGTGGCCGTCGATGTCCAGTGACTGGTCCTTGCCGGTACCGGTAAACGGCAGCCGGCCCTTGCGGGTCGAGGACGAAGCCTGCTGCGCCTGCTCGTATTGCGACCCACCGAGGGCTGCCTGCAATGGCCGCACGAAACTGATCTGGCTGAGGTTGGTATTGGAATCCTGCTGGAAGTGGTCGTAGGTGTAGTCGACGGTCAGCTTGTCCAGCGGCGTCCAGCGCACTGCGGCGCGCCATGCCTGCTGGTCGTACTGGCCCAGTTCGCCGCCGGTGTATGCGCTGCGCGCCAGGCCGCCGCGCTCGCCGTAGGTATAGCTCAGCTTGGCAGACAGATTGCCCCGCTCAGCGGTGTCGATCGAGGTGGCGCTGCGAAACAGGTCGCGTTCGCCCACCGTCAATTTCTGCTGAAAACCGAAACTGCCGGACGGCTTCTGGGTGACGATATTGACGGCACCACCGGTGGTATTGCGGCCGTACAGGGTGCCCTGGGGGCCGCGCAGCACTTCGATGCGCTCCATATCGACAACCTCGAAGGCCGCCGCCGAATTGCGCCCCATATACACCCCGTCAATGTAAATACCCACCGTCGGGTCCTGTGTCAGCGAAGGGTCGGAGGCGCCGATCCCGCGGATACTGACGGAGTAGGCGTTCTGGCTGGCCGGCGTCTTCTGCATGCGCAGGTTGGGGGTATAGGCCGCGATATCGCCGCTTTCCACGACCCCCAGATTTTGAATCCTCTGATGATCGAACGTGCTCAGGGAAATCGGCGTGTCCTGCTGTGAGGCCGCCACCCGCTGCGCCGTCACAATGACTTCCTCCAGGCCTTTGAATGCCCCGCCCTGCTCAGTCTGGGCCAGCGTGGTTCCCGCGCCGGCCGCGCTGATAACCGCACAGAGAAGACGAATGGATGACGTGATCTGCGCCATGTGAGGCTCCTTTTTATTGCGTTATTAGGCATGAACGGGCACTATTTTTACAGGACGACTGTCACGGAGTAAAGCACTTCGTTTTGTCTGTTGTACGGTCGTCTTGTTAGAGGGCGTGGCGGAAGCGTGGCGTAAGAGATCGGAGCGACACCGTGGCGGCGGACTTCACCATTGCCCGCTGGGCTCCTAGAATGACGGCCTTCCCGACGCCGAGTCGCGCCCCGACCCCGGCCACCGAGCGGCACCCACAGGCGACAGAGCACCAGAGGCATGGCCCAGCGCATGAGCGACGCAGCATTCCCCAAGGTTTCGGACAGCATTCAGGAGCGGCGCGAACACATCATTCAGGCCGCGACCCATATCATCGCCCAGGAGGGCCTGGCGGCACTGTCGGTGCGCACTGTGGCCGAGCGAGCCAACTGCTCACGTGGCCTGGTCGTGCACTATTTCGGCAATAAGAAGGCCCTGCTGGTGGCCTCCAACGACTGGGCCAACGAAACCTACCTGCAGCGGGTCAACACCGCGGTGGGCGACAGGAAAGGCCTGGCCGCGCTGGAACTGCGGCTGCGCAACCTGCTCCCCTACACCGAGGCGATACTGGACGAGTGGACCGTGCGAATCGCGTTCTGGCACCAGGGCCGCACCATCCCCTCGCTGGAACAAAGCAATAACCTGTCGTTTTATGCGATCTACAAAGAAATTTTGGCGGATATGCGCATGGCCCAGGCCAACGGCGAGATTGCCGCGACGATACCGGTTCAGGTCACCTCGGAAATGCTGCTGTTCGTGGTGATTGGCATCTGCACGTCCTGCCTGAGCAATGCCCGACTGCGCCAGCAGGCGCCGCTGGATCGGCGCATGGCGATGATGATGGGCTTTCTGGCAACGGGGGACGTCGCCGCGCTTGAGGTTGGCGACCCCGCCAAAGATTATTAAAAAAACAGCAACGAATAGCGCGCCCGAAGGCGTTTGACGGCGCCTGCGCCCCGCCCGCCTCCCCCACCCCCGTCTTTTGCTGGCGCAATAACCCCAGCCCCCTCTGCCCACACTCGCGTGTGAGCGTGGTCGCTTGCATCCATTCGACGGCCTCGTCTATTATCTACGCATGCGTAGATTATTGACACGCGGCTATCGCGAACGCTGGCGAAGCGTCAGCTGACTGACAAGCCCACAAAGGAGCCTCCACCATGGCACTCGAATTTCGTCCACTCCCCAAAGCGATCGGCGCCCAGGTGCTGGGCCTGGATCCCCACAACATGAGCGCCGAGGACATCACCCGGTTTCGGGATGCATTCAATCGCAACAGCGTGCTGCTTATTCGCGACCTGCCACTGGACCCCGCCGCCCATATCGAGCTGACCCGCGCCCTTGGCGAGCCGGACATCCACCCCATTCCCACGGGGCGCCTCGAAGGCTACCCGGAGATCCTGGTGCCCAAGCCCTACGGCCTGCAGCACAGCGACAATCCGGATGAAATCATCGGGCGCATCCCCTGGCACGCCGACGTCACGTTTACCGCAACGCCTCCCCGGGCAGCCTTGCTGCGCGCGATCGAGATCCCCCAGCAAGGGGGACAGACAGGTTTTATCGACAGTGCCGCGGTGTATGCAGCACTGGATGAAGCGACAAAGCAGCGTATACACGGCGTGGAGATCATCCATAGAATGGTCCACGGGCAGCGCATGCTGGGATTTGACGTCGATGACGAAAAGGCCGCCGAAGTGAGCAGCAAATTTCCGGATGTGGCCCAGCCGCTGGTGCTGCGGGACCCGGCCACGGGCACCGAATCGCTCAACATCAGCCCGCTGTTTGCCGATGAAGTCATCGGGATGGACAGAGCCGCCGGTGATGCCCTGATACGTGAGCTGACCGACTTCGCGACCCAGGACCGCTTTATCTACTGGCATGACTGGCAGCCCGATGACCTGATCATCTGGAACAATTACCGCACCCTGCACTCTGCAGCGGGCCACCCGCAGAGGTACTCGAGAACCATGCACCGCACTACCGTAAAGGCAACCGAGCCAGTGGGCCGGCCCTTGGCACAGGTCGCCTGAGCCCATGGACACACCCGGGGAAGTTGCCGGTAACGGCCTGCTAGAGCGCCGGACCCTGATGAGCGGCGGCATTCGCTGGCTGGCGGTGCTGGCCGCTGCCGGAAGTACTCAGGCCGCTGGCAGCCCGCTCGCCGTACCGGCGTGGACCCTGCAACCGGGCACCGACATGCGGGGCTATGGCCAGCCATCCCCCCACGAATCCGGCATTGCGCGCTCGGTGGTGGGTCGGGGCGGTACCGGCGCCTCGCGGACCCCGCTGGAAAGCCTTGACGGCACCCTCACCCCGAACGGCCTGCACTTTGAACGCCACCACAACGGCGTGCCGGCGATAGACCCGGCGGCACATAAGCTGGTGATTCATGGGCTGGTGGCGCGCCCTCTGATCTTCTCCATGGAAGACCTTCTGCGATATCCCAGAGTCAGCCGAATCCACTTTCTTGAGTGTTCAGGCAACAGCGCCGCCTGCTTTGCGCCGGAGCCACTGCCTTTGACGGCCGGTGAACTCCATGGTCTAGTCTCCGCCAGTGAGTGGACCGGCATCCCCCTGTCGATTCTGTTGGACGAAGCCGGGGTGGACCAAGAAGCCCGGTGGCTGGTCGCCGAGGGGGCTGACGCAGCCGCCCTGACCCGCAGCGTGCCGCTGCCGATCGCGCAGGGCGAGGCCATGTTGGCCCTTTATCAGAACGGCGAGCGACTGCGGCCGGAGAACGGCTACCCGCTGCGATTGTTTCTGCCCGGCATCGAGGGCAGTGCCAATATCAAGTGGCTGCGGCGCCTGGAAGTGACCAGGCTTCCGGGCATGGCCCGCGATGAAACCTCCAAATACACAGACCTGGGGCCGGACGGCCGCTCGCGGATGTTTTCCCTGGCGATGGGTGTCAAATCCGTGATTACCACGCCCTCGGGAAAGCAGCAGATTCCGGCGCCGGGCTATGTACAGATCTCTGGTGTGGCGTGGTCGGGCGCCGGGCGGATCCAGCGCGTGGAGGTATCGGCAGACGGCGGACAAAGCTGGGCCGACGCCGAACTCCAGTCGCCCGTGCTGGCCAGGGCGCTCACCCGCTTCCGCATGCCCTGGCGCTGGGACGGCAGGCCCTGTGTTCTGCAGAGCCGGGCCACCGATGAACAGGGCAACATCCAGCCTTCGCGACAGGCTTTCCTGGCCAGCCACGGGTACCGCCACGTGTATCACTACAACGCGATTCAATCCTGGGCGGTTGCCGCCGACGGCGCAGTGAGTAATACCTATGCGTGACAGACCACAGCCCGGCCCACTGCGCGCCCTGGCCATCCTGCTGGGCGCGGTCGTGATGTCGACCAGCGCCGCGACGCCAGGTCCGCGACTCGGCGCCCCCATAGACGCGGAGAGCCTGTCCAGCTGGGCCATCAGCATCGCTCCCGATGGCAGGGGCCTGCCAGACGGAAGCGGCACGGTGGAACAGGGGCGCGCCGTCTACCAGACGCAGTGCCTGGCCTGTCACGGTGAACAGGGTCGCGGCGGACCGCACGATGCGCTCGCCGGCGTGGATGACAAACTGGTCAAACGCACCGTCGGCAATTACTGGCCCTGCGCCACCACGTTATTCGATTACATCCGCCGCGCAATGCCCCTGACCAACCCGCAGTCATTGCATCCCGACCAAGTGTATGCCGTTGTCGCGTGGATACTTCACCTCAACGGTTTACTGCCCGAGGACGCCAGCCTCGATGCGCACAAACTCGCCACCCTGAAAATGCCTAACCGCGACCAGTTCTATTCTGACTACGGCCCCCCTGCCTGCGGACCGTAGGCACCGTCACTCAGGCGGCCGGCAACACCAACCCGTACCGCCCGGCTTTTTCGATCAGCTTGCTTCGGAGGGCATGGGCATGCGCCGCGAACGCATGACCCAGGCCAATAGCAGTGCGCACAGAAAGCAGCCCAGAATGACGGCCAGCGACCAGATTATGCCTTTGCTGAAAACGCTTGCGGCGACGCCCGCCAGCATAGCACTGACGATCGAAGCCGATGAGCCGGCGAGCCCGGAAGCGACGCCGCGCAAGCTGTCATCCGCTCGCAGGGCTTCTGCAAAGCCCATGGAGATAACGATGGACTGACAGGCGGATATCACCAGAAATAGCAGGAACAGGTTTGCAACACTGATCGCAGCCACGCCCAGCAGGCTCATGTAGCCGGCGATATAGACCAGCACAAGGATCAGCGCGCCGAGCATCAGCCGATTCACCCCCAGGCGAACCACCAGTTGAGCCGCCAGCGCAGCGACTGTGACTGACGCCACCG
>JAVEVZ010000247.1:0-4571 GCA_034004805.1 Spongiibacteraceae bacterium
GCGCAGGTGCTCGCGCAGCGCCGCGTTGTCGGGCGCGGCACCCCGGGGCACGATATAGGCGACCAGGCGCTGGTCGTCGGCGCGGTCCTCCCGCGCCATCACCACGCACTGCGCGACGCCGGGGTGAGTCAGCAGCGCGGCCTCGATCTCGCCCAATTCGATCCGCAGCCCCCGCAGCTTGACCTGGAAATCATTGCGCCCCAGGTACTCCAGCACCCCGTCGTCGCGCCAGCGCGCCAGGTCGCCCGTGCGGTAGAGGCGCTCTCCGGCGCTGAAGGGGTCGTCGACAAAGCGTTCCGCGGTCAGTTCGGGGCGGTTGAGGTAGCCCCGCGCCACCTGTACGCCGCCGATATACAGCTCGCCGGGCACACCCGGCGGCAGCGGCTGCAGCGCGTCGTCCAGCACATACAGCCGGGTGTTGGCGATGGGCCGACCGATGGGCACGGCGTCGCCCTGCTCGCCGGGGCGGCACTGCCAGACGCTGACATCCACCGCCGCCTCGGTGGGGCCGTAGAGGTTGTAGAGCGCGACCTCTGGCAGGGCGGCAAACAGCCGGTCACGCAGCGCCCCCGACAGCGCCTCGCCACTGCTGATCACGCAGCGCAGGCTGTCGCAGCGCGCCGCGTCGGGGTGTGACAGAAACACCTGCAGCATGGACGGCACGAAGTGCAGGTAGCTGATGCGCTGGTCGCGAATCAATGCGCGCAATGCATCGCTGTCCCGGTGCAGGCCGGGCGGCGCCATCACCAGCTGCGCGCCGGTCATCAGGGGCAGGAAGAATTCCCACACCGACACATCGAAGGTATAGGGGGTTTTCTGCAGTACCCGGTCGTCGGTGCCCAGCGGGATCGCTTCCTGCATCCACAGCAGGCGGTTGCAGATGCCGCGGTGCTCGTTCATCACGCCCTTGGGGCGCCCGGTGGAGCCGGAGGTGTAGATCACATAGGCGAGATGCCCGGGCCCGGCGGACGGCGCGGGCGCGTCCGTGGGCTGGGCGGCGAGTTCCCGGGCGGCCTGATCCAGCGCCAGGTGCGCCTGGCCCGCCGGCAGCCGCGGAACCAGCGCCTGCTGGCAGATTACCAGCGGCGCCCGGGATTCCTCGAGTATCAGCCGGATGCGCTCGGCGGGGTGCTCCGGGTCCAGGGGCAGGTAGGCGCCCCCGGCCTTGAGAATGGCGTACAGCGCCACCGGCATATCGGCGCAGCGCTCCATCAGCACCGCCACCGGCTGGTCCGGACCTATGCCCTGGCCGCGCAGCCAGTGGGCCAGGCGGTTGGCGCGGGCCTCCAGCTCGGCGTAGCTGAGGGTCTCATGGGCGTCCGTCACGGCGATGGCATCCGGGCTGCGGGCGACCTGCGCCGCCACCAGCCCGTGCAGGGTGCTGCGGTCCAGTGGGTAATCCCGGGCCGTGGCGTTCCAGCCCTCGACAATATCCTGGCGGCTGGTTTCATCCAGCACGGTGAGGTCGGCGAGGGGCCGCGGCGGCCCGCTGAGCACTTCCCGCAGCAGGTGTTCGTAGTACGCCACCCAGCGGTCGACGGTGTCGCCGTCGAGAATATCGCTGTTGCGGTCGACCTCGACCAGGATGCGCTCGCCCTCGTCGGTGAGGGTAAACAGCAGGTCGTATTTGGAGCAGCCCCGCGGCCCGGGCACAAACCGCGCCCTGGCGCCGTCAAAACTCAGGGGATTGAAGGCCATATCCAGGTTGAAGCTCACGGTCACCAGCGGCAGCCGGCTGGGGTCGCGGGGCAGGCGCAGGGCCTTGAGCAGCTCGCCATAGCCGAAGATCTGGTTGTCCTTGGCGTCCATGAAGCGGTCGCGCACATCCACCATAAAAGCGTTGAAATCCATGGCCGGGTCCACCGGCACCCGCAGCGGCAGGAAGCTGACCCCGTGGGCGACCAGGTTGGTCAGCCCCAGGTTGGGCTGGCCGGCGGCGGGAATGCCCACCACCAGGTCGCGCTGCCCGCTCAGCCGGTGGATCAGCAACTCGAACACCGACAGCATCAGCACGAAGCTGGTGCAGCCCGCGGCCCTGGCGTGGTCGCGCATGGGCTGGCTGAGGGCGGGGTCGAGGTAGTAGTGGCGGCGCTCACCGCGGTAGCCGCGGCTGCGCGGACGGGGACGGTCCAGCGGCAGATCCAGATCCGGCGGCAGGCTGTCGCCATAGACCTTGAGCCAGTGGGCGCGGGCCTCGGCCATCTCACCGCCGTCGTGCAGCGCCTGCTCGGCGGCGATAAATTCCTCCAGGCTGGGCACCGGCGGGCGCGCCTGGTAGCGGCCCTGGCTGATGCCGGTGTAGTAGGCCGCGATGTCTTCCATCACCCGCTCCAGCGACCAGCCGTCACAGACCAGATGGCTGGCGCTGACGCACAGGGTGTAGCGGTCCGGCGCGGTGCGCAGCAGCAGGACGCGCAGCAGCGGCCCGGTAAAGAAGTCAAAGGCGCGGTCGATATTGGCCTGCGCCAGCATCCGGACCTGCGCCTCCCGCTCCTCCTCGGCCAGCGCGCTCAGGTCGCGATACGCGAACTCGGGGCGGGCGCTGGGCTGCACGGTCAGGCCCTCTTCGTTGGCGTCCACCACGGCGCGCAGACTGGGGTGGCGGTTGAGGGTCTTGTCCACCGCCAGTTCGAGCACGGTGGGATCAATCGCCTGCTCGAACTCGAACACCACCTGCTCGTTGTAGGCCGCCGACGCCGCTTCGCCCATCTTGATGGCCAGCCACAGCTCACTCTGGGTGCTGGTCCAGGGGTAGTGGGGCCGCGGCAGGTCTTCCAGCGCCGGCAGGAAGCCGCCGCGCTGCATCGCCCGCCCGGCTTCGACAAAGCTCCTGATCAGCGCCGCGATATCGGCGTCGCTGTGGGCCGTGGTCAGGAAGCCGGGGCGGCCGCCCCAGATATGGTGCGCGCCGTAGTGGCGCAGGTGGTGATTGAACAGGCCCTCGAAATCCGCGTTGCCGTGGAAGTGCGGCATAAATACCGAGCCGAAATAGGTCAGTTCGACGGGAATGCCCTGCTCCCGGCACTGGCGGTTGAGTTCCTCGGCGAAGACCGCCGTGCGCCGGTTGAGCTCCTGCTGCAGAGCGGGCCCCGCCGCCTTGAGGTGCTTCAGCACCGCGTACACGGCGGCGATGGCCAGCGGGTGGCGGATAAACGTGCCGGCGAAATAGGTGACGCCGACCTCGGGGAAGGACTCGTCGCCGAACTGCCAGGACCCGCCGTCCAGCGCATCCAGGTATTTGGCCTTGCCCGCCACCACCCCCACCGGGAAGCCGCCGCCGATCACCTTGCCGTAGCAGGCGATATCCACCTCGACGTCGTACCAGGCCTGGGCGCCCCGCGGGTGGAGCCGGAACCCGGTGATGATCTCGTCGAAGATCATCGGGATATCGGCCTCGCGGGTCACCGCCCGCACCTGATGCAGAAACGCCTTGGGGGTGAGCTCGGGGCGGCGGCTCTGGATCGGCTCGATCAGCACCGCGGCGATCTCGTCGGCGCGCTCGCGGATGATGTCCACGGACCTGGGATCGCCGTAGTCCAGCACCAGGATATTCTGGCTGGCGCTCTGGGGTATCCCCGGCGCGATGGGCCGGTTCTGGCGCTGGCCACCGATATCCTGCACCCGCACCAGCACCTCGTCGAAGATGCCGTGGTAGTCGCCGGAAAACACCACGATCAGATCGTTGCCAGTGACCGTGCGCGCCAGCCGCATGGCCGCCAGCACCGCCTCGGAGCCGGTGTTGCAGAACGAGGCCCGCTCCATGCCGGTGAGTTCGCACAGCAGTGCCGCGGCCGGCCCGGCAAGCCGGGACTGGGGGCCGTAGTCCAGGGTTTTATCGAGCTGTTCCCTGACCGCGTCGACCACGAAATCCGGCGCGTGACCGAACAGGATGGCGCCGAAACCGCTCATGCAGTCGACGTATTCGTTGCCGTCGATATCCCACACATGGCTGCCCCTGGAGCGCTCCCCCACCAGCGTGTAGGTGAGGTCCTTCCACAGGGTCTTGAAGCCCATCACGGTGCGCGGGTCCGCGTAGTGGCCGCGGTGCTGGCTGGCGTACTCGCGGGACCTGGCGGTGCGGGCCTGGTAGGCCTGCATAAATTCCGCGAGATACCGGCGCTGGGTGTCTGTCAGCTCGCCGCTGACATTTTTCTGCATGGGGCGGAAGGGGCCGTGGGCGGCGCTGGTTTCGCCGGCAGCCGGTTGGGCGCTGCCCGCAGACTGCGCGGATGAGGTCGGCGCCGCTGGCGTGGCAGTTGCCGGCGCCGTGACCGGTGGCGCGGGCGGTGCCGCAGCCGCTTGCGGCGCCAGGGCGCCGCCCTGCAACAGGCTCAGCATCGCGTTATTGGCCTGTATCTGCAGCGCGATGGCCTGTTGCAGGCTTCCCGCGTTGCCTGCCAGTAATCCTGGCGCGGCGGATACAGGCGCAGCCGCTGTGGTGGCAAGCGGCGCAGCCGCGGTCACGGGATCAGTCGCCGACGCAACCGGCGCGACAGCGGCCTGCAGTTCGTCGCGCAGCGCGTCGGCGGGCAAGGCGTTATCGATAAAGCGGGCCAGTGCAGCGAGGGTGG
>JAVEVZ010000248.1:0-4554 GCA_034004805.1 Spongiibacteraceae bacterium
TGACCGGCTTCGTCAATGCGCTGGCGATCCTGATCTTTATGGCCCAGTTGCCCGAGCTGACCAATGTCACCTGGCATGTCTACGCCATGACCGCTGCCGGGCTCGGCATTATCTATCTGTTCCCCTACATCCCCAGGATCGGCAGGCTTATCCCGTCGCCATTGGTGTGCATCATTGTGATGACGGCTGTCGCCATGGTGATGGGATTGGATATCCGCACGGTTGGCGATATGGGCGAGCTGCCGGATACGCTGCCGGTTTTTCTCTGGCCTGACGTGCCGCTGACCTTCGAGACACTGGCCATCATCTTCCCCTACTCCGCGGCGCTGGCGGTGGTCGGCCTGCTGGAGTCGATGATGACCGCGACCATCGTCGATGACCTGACCGACACCCCCAGCGACAAGAACCGCGAGTGCAAGGGTCAGGGTGTGGCCAATATCGCCTCGGGACTGATCGGTGGCATGGCCGGCTGCGCGATGATCGGCCAGTCGGTCATCAACGTGAAATCCGGTGGCCGCGGGCGCCTGTCGACCCTGACAGCCGGCGTGTTTCTGCTGCTGATGGTGGTATTCCTGGGCGACTGGCTGAAGCAGATCCCGATGGCGGCGCTGGTGGCGGTGATGATCATGGTGTCCATCGGCACCTTCAGCTGGGACTCGTTGCGCAACCTGAAGAAGCACCCGCTGTCGACCAATATCGTCATGGTCGTCACCGTGCTGGTCGTGGTGGCCACCCACAACCTGGCCTTCGGCGTGCTGGCGGGCGTATTGCTGGCCGCGATGTTCTTCGCCAACAAGGTCAGCCATTACATGGACGTCAGCTCCACTCTGGATCCATCCGGCGAACACCGCATCTACCAGGTCACCGGCCAGGTGTTTTTCAGCTCGGCTGACAAGTTCATTGCCGCCTTCGATCTCAAGGAGGCCCTGCGCCGGGTCACCATCGACCTGAGCCGTGCCCACTTCTGGGATATCACCGCTGTGGCCGCGCTGGACAAGGTCGTGATCAAATTCCGCCGCGAAGGCACCGACGTCGAGGTGCTGGGCCTCAATGAAGCCAGCGCCACCATCGTGGACCGCTTTGGCGTCCACGACGCACCCGACGCCACCGACCGGCTTATGGGACACTGACCCGCTTATGGTCAGTGGCCAGCGCACGGCACTCTGGAAAGGAGAACAATAATGACCTGTGTAATTGCCTGTATCGACGGTTCCGCCTCGGCACCGGCGGTTTGCGACTACGCGGCCTGGGCCAGTCTGAAACTGGACGCCCCGCTCTGTTTCCTGCATGTGCTGGACCAGCGGCAGTATCCGATCACGCCCGACCTGAGCGGCAATATCGGCCTTGGCAGCCGCGAACACCTGCTCGACGAACTGGCCGCGCTGGACGAAAAGCGCGGCAAGCTGGCGCTTGAACAGGGGCACATCCTGCTCGCGGGCGCCAAGGAGCGCGCCATAAGTGCCGGAGTCAACGCGCCGGAATCCCGGCAGCGTCACGGCGATCTGCTGGACAGCCTGCAGGAGCTGGAAGGCGAAACACGCCTGCTGGTGATCGGCCGTCAGGGCGAGTCCAGCGGCGGCCTGCACCAGCATGTCGGGAGTCAGCTGGAGAGCGCGATCCGCATTATGCACCGGCCGATCCTGGTCACCCCGGCCGGCTTCCGGAAACCCGAAAGCGCGATGCTGGCCTTCGACGGCAGCGCTACCACCCGCAAGGGTGTGGAGATGCTGGCGACCAGTCCGCTGTTGAAGGGGCTGCCGATCCATCTGGTGATGGTCGGCTCAGCCAGTGACGCGTCATCCGCGCAGCTGAACCGGGCGCAGCAAGTACTGCGCGGCGCCGGTTTCACTGTTCACGCCGAAACCCTGAGCGGCGAAGTGGAGCCCGCCCTGCACGCCTACCAGAAACAGCACGGGATCGACCTGCTGGTGATGGGCGCCTATGGCCACTCGCGAATCCGGCAGTTCCTGGTCGGCAGTACCACCACTAGCATGCTGCGCACCACGACCGGCCCGCTTCTGCTGCTGCGCTGACGGTTTTAACCGCCCTGTGTTCTGGCGGGCCCCAGGCAATAAATGCTTCTTCGCCCAGCAGCCCGCCACTCATTGATACCGTCAGGGCTGTGCCTATACCAACCGGCTTTGAGGCCGTCGACGCGACTTTTTGAACAGCTGTTGTCCAGACCGTTCAATGAGCTATTCCGCGAGAACCTCCCCCGAGCCACCCATCTCTGCAGGAAAATCCTTCTGCTTAAGCAGCCCATCATGGATGCGCAATACGGTTTCCTGGTAATTTACATGCACGGTGGGTTTAAAGGGCAGGCTGGGCACCACTGCCGCATACACGTCCGTCAGCGTTGGATGCTCGGTAAAGATATGACCACCGCAGGTCTTGCACCATTTGCGGGAACTTTGTGGCGTCTTGTTGTAGGTGCCGATGTTATCCGCCCCCTGGGTGACCTGTACTGCATCGGGCATCCACAGGGTGAACGCATTGACAGGCCCTGCGGACCAGTGCCGGCACGACTCACAGTGGCAATAGCCCATGGCTGCAGGCTCACCCTTGACGGTCAACCGGACTGCACCACAAAAGCAACTTCCCTCGTATACTTTCTCATCGCTCATCGTACACCTCACTATGAATCACTCGACCACTAGGTATGCGGTAGCGCTCAAGACCAGCCCTTGTCTCCACTGCTGACATTCAGCGCCGGCGCTTCGATCGACGGACGCAGTCTCGGCACTTTCGCGCTCGTACCAGGCTATCCATCGTTAATACTGGTACTGAAAATCAATCCCGACGGTGCGCGGCTCGCCATAAGTCACGCCGGCAAAACCCACGGCACCGAAGTCAATACCGCTTGCGCGATATTCCTTATCCGTCAGGTTCTTGCCCCAGAGCGCCACGGATACCTGACCCGCCGCCATCGGCATGTCGGCAAGTGTCAGACGGCCGTTAATAAGCGTGTGCGGCTTGCCCTTGATATCCTCCAGAAACGGCCCGCTGCGCTCCAGCGGAGACCAGTACTGAGTGCCGACATACGTAGCAGATGCGTACAGCCTGAGCTCGCCCGAAAACATCCGCGTCACCACCCAGTCTGCCGACAGCGATGCCGTGGTTTTCGACATATAGGGAAATTTGGCTTCACTCGCCACATCGATTATCTGGTTGGTCGCCTTGTCGAGAAAGAGAAACTCGTTATATTTGGGATCGACATACCCTAGCGACGCCTGCACGGTGAGTCCGTCGCTGATCAGCGCCGTCAGCTCGCCTTCAATGCCCAGGTATCTCGCTTCGCCGGCATTAACCGTCACGCTGGTTGCACCACCCGAGCCCGCCTCAAACTGCTGGACCTGCAAATCACTGTACTTCGTGTAGTAGATATCGCCGTTGAAGCGCAGACGACGGTCAAGCCATTCGCTCTTGATGCCGATTTCTCCCGACACGGCATCCTCCGGATCAAAGCCGTCATTGTTACTGCGGGGATTGAAGCCGCCGGCCTTGTAGGCGCTGGATACCAGGGCGTAGGTTGATACGTTGTCCGTCCAGTGGTAGTTGAACGTCAGTGCACCACCGACATCGTTGAAGTCCTTGTCAAGATCGCGCGCCCCTTTCGGTACGCCAAAGCTGAGGTCGTTCTGGTAGAGCGACTTCTCGTCCTTGGTATAACGTGCGCCGGCTGTAATCTCGAGCTTGCGATCCAGGATCGGCGGGCTCCAGGTCAGCTGTCCGTAGGCGGCCTTGGATTTTGACGTGCCCTCATAGTCCGTCGTGTTATTCAGTACCAGCGCCGCCCCGCCACCCGGCAGCACCACAGTGATATTGGACGGCGCGAACTCGGATACGTCCTCATCGAAATAGTAAAGTCCGGTCACGAATGACCAGTGCTCGAACTGGCCCAGCCACTGGAACTCCTGGGAGAACTGCTTCTGGTGCTGTTTGCGATCATAGGCCTGATACAGCGACAGCGGCTCGATGCCCCGGAAGGCAAAGGTCACCGGGTCAAGTACCGCTCCCCTGAATACGCCATTGCCATCCAGGTCGGTCGCGCGGCTGGGGGAGTCCCAGCGCCGGTAGGCGGAGATCGACCGCAAGGTAAAGTCTCCGACCTGCCAGTCGAGGTGCAGCGCATGGCCTTTGTTGGTCGCATCGACCCTGTCGTCGCCGTTGATAGTGACGTGCTGCAGACGACTGTGTGAGGTCACCAGCGCCGTGCCGCCGTAGGACGGGGATGCCGCGAGATAGGTGCCCACATCAGGGCTGACTGCCACGAGCTGGAACGCGGCGGGATGGCCTTCGCGATCGTTGTAGTCAAAGGAGTAGCGCGCAGTGAGGTTGTCGCTAAAGCGCCATTCGGCGCTGGCGAATACCGCGCTGCTGTCAAGCGACCCCGGGCCCCGGGAGTCGGATCGCACGGGATTGTCCACATAACCGTCGCGGCGCTGGTACTGGTACGCCAATGTCATCCGCAGATGGTCATCCAATAGCGCACCGGACTCGAGACTGGTGCGGGAAAGGAACTGATCGTAGGAGCCGAAGGTAAATGTCTGGTCG
>JAVEVZ010000249.1:0-4531 GCA_034004805.1 Spongiibacteraceae bacterium
AGGTTTTGGGGTCGACAAGGTTGGCAAACGGGCACTGGCTCATGGTGGTCTCGCGGATAGTCAGGGAATGGAAACGGGGCCAGTGTAGACGCGGGCCCGCGGGACATGCCACCGGCCGGCGGCAAATCGCCCATTAAATCCTGTTCATTGCCGCGGGTCATTGCTACTGGCGGCGCGCTGTTCAGCGTATCCAGTCAGGCGCCGGCAGCCCCATCTGCTCAAGAAATACCGGGTTGTAGAGTTTGCTCTGGTAGCGGTTGCCGTAATCGCAGAGCACCGTGACCACGGTGTGGCCCGGCCCCAACTCGCGGGCCATGCGCACCGCGCCGGCGATATTGATGGCGGAGGATCCCCCCAGGCACAGGCCCTCGTGCTTGAGCAGGTCGAAGATATAGGGGAGCGCCTCTTCATCGCTGATGGCATAGGCGGTATCGACGGGGGCGCCGGCCAGATTGCCGGTGATGACGCTGATGCCGATGCCCTCGGTGATCGAGCGGCCTTCACTGGCCAGCGAACCGCGGGTGAAATAACTGTACAGGGCCGAACCCTGCGGGTCGGCAACGGCGGTCCGCACCTGCGGGTTGTGCGCCTTGAGCGCCATAGCGACCCCGGCCAGCGTGCCGCCGGTACCCACCGCGCAGGTAAAACCGTCCACTCGGCCCTCGGTCTGCGCCCAGATTTCCTCGCCGGTGGTCCTGCGGTGGATCTCGCGGTTGGCGGTGTTGTCGAACTGGCGTGCCCACACGGCACTGCCGGGCTGCTTGTCGTTGAGCTCCCGGGCGATGCGCTGGGCGGTATGAATATAGTGGTTGGGGTCGCTGAGTGTGGTGCCCTGCACCAGTCTGAGGTCTGCGCCGTACAGGTTGAGCAGCTCGATCTTTTCCTTGCTTTGGGTCTGCGGCATCACCACCACACAGCGGTAGCCCAGCGCATTGGCCAGCAGGGTCAGGCCGATGCCGGTATTGCCCGCCGTGCCCTCGACAATGGTGCCGCCCGGCCTCAGCGCGCCACGTTGTTCCGCTTCGCGAATAATGCCCAGCGCCGTACGATCTTTGATGGAGCCGCCAGGGTTGAGAAATTCCGCTTTGCCGTAGATGTTACAGCCGGTGAGTTCGGATACCTGACGTAGATAGATGAGAGGGGTATTGCCGATCAGGTCCGGCAGCATGGTCTGATGCATGGAGGGCTCCACAGTGGCTGGGCGCCATTGTCCTAGACTCCTGCGCCAGTGGCAAAGTCCGCGGCTTGCAAAGTGTCCCCTTTGTGGCGGGAAGACTCTAAGATGTCTGAAACCCACACGGGACTCGAGGGGATCATGGACAATTCCGCACCACCTCGTCGGATGTTGCTGGTTCGCCTCGTTCTGCCTCTCGCCCTGATCTGCCTGGCCGCAGCTATCGCCTATTTCAGTTACGCCCTGCTGCGGGTGGTGGACGCAATGCCTGACCTGCTCAAAGAACTCGACCGCACGTCGACGTCGATCGCGCCGGTGGTGGCCGAGGCCGACGCGCTGCTGCGACTGGTGCCTGAAGTGCTCGAAGAAATTGCGGCGGTGCGTGCGGCGATACCCGCGATACTGGACGAAGTGAAACAGGTGCGGAAAACGATTCCGCCCGTGTTGAGTGAATGGCGCGCGACCCGCAAGGAAACCATCCCTCCGATACTTCAGGAGTCTGCCGCCCTCCGCGACAGCCTGCCCGCGCTGCTGGTCGAATCCCAGGGCTATCGCACACTCGTGCCGCAGGTGCTGGACGAGTCTGAGCAGATTCGCGCAGTGGTCCCGGTGGCGCTCACCCGCGTCGAAAGGATTGTCACCGACGCGCAAGGTCTCGCCAGCACTGCGGGGGAGGGTGCGGTGACCGGTCTGTTCACGGGTATTCTCAAGACGCCTTTCAGTCTCGTCAGCAGTGCCGGCGATGCGCTGTTCAATCGGCTTCCGGGCCTGGACGACGCCGATCGCAAGCTGCTGGAGCGCACCAGCGCCGCACTGCTGGTCGACGGAGCGAGCGGCGACCGCAAGGCAATATGTGGCAAGGGGGCGGTCACCGGGTTTGTTGTCATCGCCAGGGATTACCAGCGGGCAGGGCGGCATTGTCGTGATCTTCGGTTTGATCTGAAGAAGGGCAACAAGCGCGTCACCGTCCCGGACATGGTGGTGTGTCGGCAGGCTGACGGAACCTGGGTGGTAGAGGATAACTAGGGGTCTCTGAGGAACCTGTCAAGCAAAGGCAGGCGGGTGATCCTCACCGGAATGGGGCGCGCAGAACACGGGGTTCGTGCCGAAATCAATGCGCATCCCGGGTACCGCCCATGCCCCGGATGTCGAGCGGAGTAGTTTTTCAGAGCTTCCCTGGCGCAAGGCGCCGGCAACCAGCGCAGTCTTATCAACAGGAGTCATTATGAAACTGTTCTACTACCCTGGCGCCTGCTCGCTGATCCCCCATATTGCGCTGGAAGAGCTGGGCGTGAACTACACGGCAATCGAGGTCAACTTTCCTGCCGGGGAACAGCTGTCAGCGGAATACCGGGCGATCAATCCCCTGTCGCAGGTACCTGCGCTGGCGACAGACGAGGGCACCATTACCCAGACGCCGGCGATTCTGAGCTATCTTGCGCTGCGCTATCCCGAGCGCCGACTGATGGCGACTGCCTCGCCCTTTGAGTTCGCGAAGATGCAGTCCTTTCATATGTATATTGCGACGACCATTCATATGCTGTTCCGACAGATGTCCATGCCCCATGAGTTTGCGGACGGCGACGCGGCCCATGCGGCGCTGAAGGCGAAGGTGCCAGAACGGTCCAATCACTATTTTCAGTTGATCGAACAACAATTGGCCGACGGCAGGCCCTGGGTACACGGCACCGAATACTCCGCGTCCGACATCTACCTCTACGTGTTTTCGAGCTATCTGAAGCTGGGTGACCGCGGCGAGCTCAGCCGGTTTGATGCCGTCGCTGACCACCGCCTGCGCGTGCGGGCAAGACCCGCCGTCCATCGCGCCCTGCAACAGGAAGCGCCCGGAAATATTCCCATGTCGCTGTTTGACTGAATAACCGGGGGGTGATCTGATCAAAGCGCGCCGCGCATATGTGACACGCTGCCCCAGGCATTAACCGATGCCATCGGTAAGCGCTGACTATCGGGCGCCCATTCAATTGCCGCGGCAGGGAAAGGCATCCATCAACACCCGGGCGGGTAGGGGCGGCGCGCTTACTCGGAGGGCAGAATGAACGACGATTTGCTTCTTGCGTTGTACCGCGGTGCGCTGCACTCACCACCCTGGCAGGGCTTTATCAACCTGCTGCGGGAAGCGCTGGGCGCAATGGCCGCAGCCCTGGTGCTCTACCCGACAACGGAATCCTCGATAGAGGCCCACGTCATATCCACTGACGCGCGGTTCAGTATCGATTGGGATGTGGCCAATAAGTACTATCTGGAAAAGTATCTCGACCTCGATCCCATTTCCTGTGAGCGCATCCGGCCCGGGGAAATCAGAACCATTGACGCCTATACACACACCGCCTACTTCCAGGAGTTTCTGAAGCCGTTGGGTGTCGAGTATGCGCTGAGGATCGGCTTTTCCGCTGCCGGGCGGAACTGCTGGATATCGGCGTGCAAAAGCCGGTCCCAGGGTAACTTTTCAAAAGCCTCCCTGGAGATGCTGGAAGCGCTGCTCCCGCATCTTGAAGCCGCACTCGACACCTATGCTGCCGTGATGCTGAGCAACAGTGAGCGACATCTCTACAGCAAAGCGCTGCAGAACATGAGTTTTGGCTCGCTGGTTCTGGATGCGGACGGCAGGGTATTGAGCGCCAATTCCACCGCTGAAGCGTTGATACAGCGGTATTCCGAGATTCATATCGAAGACCAGCGGGTCGCGATTGACAGCGAAAGTTTCAACAGCGCGCTGGAAGAAATACTGCAGCAGGTTTCGGAGGCTTCACCCCCGGATCGCAGTACCGGCCCGAAAATTATCAGGGTGGACTGCCAGGCCGGCGGCCCTATCGGCATGCTGGTCAAGCGGGTGTCTTACAACCGCTATTTTTCGGGGTCGTCTGCTCCCGCGGTGGTGATCTACCTGAGCGACCTCTCCATCAAGAAGCTGACCAGCAGTGGCAGGGAACTGGATTATCCGCACATGGTATCCGTTCTTCTCGGGCTCACCCTGTCCGAGGCAAGACTGGCGTTGCTGCTGGCCGACGGCCTGACACTGGCCAGTGCCGGGAAGGCGATGGGTGTGGCCGAGAAGACTGCCAGAAATCATCTGGGTCATATCTTCGAAAAGACCGGTATCAGTCGCCAGGCTGATCTGATACGACTGATTTACCGCAGTGTTGCCGTACTGGGCGGGTAGACCTGGCCATCGCCAAAACGCAGAGAGGAAAAATCTGCCTTGACATTGATCCTTTACGGCGTGTCGAAGCCGGTGCTCTGTATGAACTCCCCGGCCAGGTAGTGCGACAGGTCGCCAACCAGATCAATGTATTCGACGCGCTTGTGAAAACGCCAGCGACCGTCGTGGCGTTCAAA
>JAVEVZ010000016.1:0-21766 GCA_034004805.1 Spongiibacteraceae bacterium
GGTGCTGGTGCCCACCGCCAGCGCGGGCGTGAGTATCGATGAGGCCTGGGGCAGCCACGCGCTGCCCTGGGACCAGCTGCAGGTAAAGGGCGCGAGCCTTGACGCCAGTCTGGTGCTGGCCCGGGGCGACGCGGCGGAGGAGGCCCTTGCGTGGCTGGTCCCGCTGCTGCTGACCGGCCTCAGCGCGCTGCAGCTGGGAGTGGTCAGCGAGGCGCTGGAGCGCACCGCGCGCTACACCTGTGAGCGCCAGCAGTTCAAGCGCCCCATCGCCAGCTTCCAGGCTGTGCTGCACCGCGCTGCCGACGGCTATATCGACCGCGAAGCGCTGCGCTCCACGGTGTGGCAGGCGGCCTGGCGCCTGGGTCAGGGCCGGGATGCGGCGCTGCAGGCACGAGCGGCAAAATGGTGGGCCTGCGAGGCCGGCCACCGCATCGGCCATAGCGCCCAGCACCTGCACGGCGGCATCGGCTCCGATCTGGAATACCCGATACACCGCTACTTCCTGTGGGCCAAGCAGATCGAGTTTACCCTGGGTGGCGCCAGTCAGCAGCTGGCGCAGCTCGGCAATCACCTGGCCACGCATCAATTCGAAGGGTTCCCACTATGACCAGTTCTCTCCGTTTGCAGGACGTGAAGCCCGGGCAGGCACTGCCCAGTGTTGCCATTGATGTCAGCGCCCGCCAGATCGTGGCCGGCGCCCTGGCATCGCGGGACTTCCAGAACGTGCACCACGACAAGGCCGGGGCCCAGGCCCTGGGCTCGCCGGATATTTTCATGAACATCCTCACCACCAACGGTCTGGTGGGGCGCTACGTGACGGACTGGACCGGTCCGGCGGCGCGCCTGAAAAAAGTCAACATCAAGCTCGGCGCGCCCAACTACCCCGGCGACACCATGACCATGAGCGGCGAAGTTGCTGCGGTGGGTGAAGACGGCGCGGTCGAGATCGCGATCAAAGGCAGCAACAGCTACGGCCATCACGTCACCGGTACGGTGCTCGTGACCCTGCCCAAGGAGTAAGCCATGACCACTGATTTTATTTCCGGCAAGGTTGCTATCGCCGGCATCGGCGCCACCGAGTATTCCAAGAATTCCGGCCGTAGCGAGATCCAACTGGGGGTGGAGGCCGTCCTTGCCGCCCTCAATGACGCCGGCATCAAGCCCGCCGAGGTGGATGGCGTCAGTACGTACACCATGGACAACAACCCCGAGATCGAGATCCATCGCCTGATCGGCGGCAAGGAACTCAAATTTTTCTCGCGTGCCCACTACGGCGGCGGCGCGGCCTGCGCGCCAGTGCTGCACGGCGCCATGGCAATCGCCAGCGGGGTCGCCGATGTGGTGGTGGTGTACCGCGCCATGAACGAGCGCTCGGGCTTTCGCTTCGGCCAGGGCGGCCTGCTGACCGAAGACCCCAACGCCTTCGAGACGGTGCATTTCGGCTGGTATTTTCCCTATGGTCTGATGACGCCGGCCAGTTGGGTGGCCATGTGCGCGCAGCGCTACATGCACGAATACGGCGCCACCAGCGAGGACTTCGGCCGCGTCGCCGTGGCCGGACGGGACTTCGCCGCCACCAACCCGGCGGCGTTCTTCTACCAGAAGCCCATTACCCTGGAAGACCACCAGGCGTCGCGGATGATCGTCAACCCGCTGCACCTGCTGGACTGCTGCCAGGAGAGCGACGGGGCCTCGGCGCTGGTGATGGTGTCCGCCGAGCGCGCCAGATCCCTCAAGCAGAAGCCGGTGCTGGTCAAGGCGGCGGCCCAGGGCGCAGCCGATCAGCCGCAGATGATGACCAACTTCTACCGCAAGCAGATCTCGGGTCTGCCCGAGGTCGATCTGGTGGCGAAGACGCTGTACAGCCAGGCGAAGCTGGGGCCCGACGATATCCAGACCGCGGTGCTGTACGACCACTTCACGCCGTTCGTGCTGCCCCAACTGGAAGCCTACGGGTTCTGCAAGCGCGGTGAGGCCAAGGATTTTATCCGCGACGGCCACCACGCCCGCGGCGGGCGCCTGCCCATCAATACCCACGGCGGGCAGCTGGGCGAGGCCTATACCCACGGCATGAACGGCGTACTGGAAGGGGTCCGCCAGGCGCGCGGCCAGTCGGTCAACCAGGTTGCGGATGTCGAGAACGTGCTGGTGACCGCCGGCACCGGGGTGCCCACCAGCGGTCTGATCCTGGGCGCGGTCTAGCCTGACGAGCGGGCGGCCCGCAACGGGCTGTCCGCTTAACTTTTGGCGGCGGGCTCGCTACCATCGCCGCTTCGTTTTTCAACTGAGGTAGTCCCCGTGGCGGTGTATCCCCGCAAGCCGTTGGTGTGGAGCATTGCCGGATCGGACTCGGGCGGCGGTGCCGGTATCCAGGCCGACCTGCTGAGCTTCTACGATTTTGGTGTCCACGGCGCGACCGTGATCACCGCTTTGACTGCGCAGAACTCCTTTGCCGTGGGTCATGTGGCGGTCAGCGACCGGCGCACCGTGGCGGCGCAGATCAATGCCCTGGACAGCGACCTGCCGGCGGATGTCATCAAGCTGGGCATGCTGGCCGAGACCGACGTGGTCGAGATCGTGTGCAATTACCTCGACGACTACCGGGGCCCCGTGATCTGCGACCCGGTGGTGACCTCCTCCAGCGGCGGTACCCTGCTCAGCGGCGATGGCGGACGCCTGGTGCGCGAGCGCCTGCTGCCGCGCGCCGACCTGATTACCCCCAACCGCGCCGAGGCCGCCGTACTGCTGGATCGCCCGGTGGGCGCCGATCCCGCCGCGATGGTTGACGCGGTCGAGGGCTTGCTCGCCACAGGCGCGCGCGCCGTGCTGCTTACCGGCGGACACTTCGAGCCACAGGCGGGGCGCCGCCTCGATTATTACAGCGACGGCAGGAATCACTGTTGGCTCAGCGGCCCCGATATCGACACGGTGCACACCCACGGCACCGGCTGCACCCTGTCATCGGCGATAGCCGCAGCGCTAGCGCGGGGCTATGGAATGGTGGATGCCCTGGTGCTGGCCCGGCACTACGTGACCCAGGGCTTGCGCAGCGCCGTGCAGCTGGGCGGCGGCCCGGGGCCGGTGGCGCATACCGGCTGGCCTCGCCAGCTGGTGGATTTCCCCTTCCTGCAGCGTGAGCCGACGGCGCCCGCGCTTTCCTTTGCCGACTGCGGCGGCGAGCTGGGCCTGTACCCGGTGGTGGACAGCGCGGAGTGGGTGGAGCGGCTGCTGCCGCTGGGCGTGAGCACCATCCAGCTGCGTATCAAGCGGGCCGAACCGGCCCAACTGGCTGCGGAGATCGCCCGGGCGGTCGCCTGTGCGCGGCGCTTCAACGCGCGCCTGTTTATCAATGACCACTGGCGGCTGGCGATAGAGCTGGGCGCCTATGGCGTACATCTGGGGCAGGAGGATCTGCTGACCGCGGACCTGGCCGCCATCGCCGGAGCGGGTCTGCGGCTGGGCATCAGCACCCACAGCTACGCGGAGATCGCCACGGCCCACGCCCTGGGTCCCAGCTACATCGCGCTGGGGCCGATCTATGCGACTACCACCAAGGCCATGACTGCCGCGCCCCAGGGCCTGGAGCAGTTGGCGCGTTGGGTGGACCTGCTGGGCGGCGCCTATCCGCTGACCGCAATAGGCGGTATCGATCTGGAGCGTGTCGGCGGGGTGCTGGCCACCGGCGTTGGCAGTTGTGCCGTGGTGCGCGCCATTACCGAGGCGGCGGATCCGGAAGCCGCGGTGCACAGGCTGCTGGCTGCCCATGCAGCGCGGCTGCGCTGAGCTATTCTGAGGCGAACAGCCACGGATGGAGCGCGTGTGATGCAGCGCACAACGCAACGATCAATAGCCCGGGCAGCAGCGCCGAGACGCATGTTCGCAGTCCTTGCCCTGCTGGTTTTCTGCCTTCACGCCAGTGCCCAGCAGGTGCGGGCCGTGGTGCTGTTCAAGGGCGGCGCCATGCTGGAGATCGATGGTGCCCGTCACATGCTCAAGGCCGGCCAGAGTGCAGGCGCGGTGACCCTGGTGTCAGCGACCGCCCGCGTGGCAGTGGTGCGTCTGGGCGACCGTGAACACCGCCTGACGCTGAGCCAGGCCATCAGCGGCAGCTATGCCGCGCCAGCGCTGCGGGAATTGCGCATTCCCCGCAATGACCACGACCAGTATCTGACCACGGCGGAAATCAATGGTCACAGCATCGACGCGCTGATCGACACCGGCGCCAACAAGGTCGCCATGAACAGCAGCCAGGCACGGCGCCTGGGTGTCGACCTCAGCAAGGGCGTGGCGACGCGGGTCAGCACTGCCTCGGGTACCGCAGCGGCCACCGCCGTGTTGCTGGAGCGGGTTTCCGTGGGGGGCATCGACGCGCAGTGGGTCGAGGCCGTGGTCATCGCGGGCAGTTATCCTGAGGTGGTGCTGATCGGCACCAGTTATCTGCGCCATGTGGAGATGCAGCACAATGCAGGCATCCTCCTGCTGCGCCAGAAGTTCTGACAGCACCCCCCGGTCGCGGTAGAATACGCCGCCTTTTTGCTTACACCTTTTCAGATCAGCAGATCATTACAGATGGATGGAGTTCGCCGGTGACCGTGCGCTATGTGGAGTCCTCGCGCCTGCCTACCCCTTGGGCGGTGTTCGATATGCACGGTTTCGAGGAGGCGGAGCAGGGCAAAGAGCACGTGGTGCTGACCCTGGGTGACGTCGCCAGCGGCGAGCCGGTGCTGGTTCGGGTGCATTCCGAATGCCTGACTGGCGATGCCCTGTTCTCCATGCGCTGTGATTGCGGCGCGCAGCTGCAGGCGGCACTGCAACAGATCGCCGCCGAAGGCCGCGGCGCGCTGCTGTATCTGCGCCAGGAAGGGCGTGGCATCGGCCTGCTCAACAAGATCCGGGCCTACAAGCTCCAGGACGAGGGCGCCGACACCGTCGAAGCCAACGAAGCTCTCGGCTTCGGCGCCGATATGCGCGACTACAGCATCTGCAAGCCCATGTTCGCCCACCTCGGCATCCGTCAGGTGCGTCTGCTGACCAACAACCCGCGCAAGCTCTCCGCCGTCAATGAGCTGGGCGTCGAAGTCGTCGAGCGCCTGCCACTGCACACCGGCCAGAATCCCCACAACGCCAGATACCTGGCCACCAAGAAAGGCAAGCTGGGGCATTTGGGGCATCAGGACTAGGGTGCGAGCAACGCAGGGCCGGCGCACTAAGCTGGCGGATTTTGTTGGGCGCACATGAAAGGCGCACATGAAAATAGAAACCCCGTGGCCCGCAGTGCGCCCTTGTGCCGGCCAGCCCCAGCCCTCCAGCCCTCCAGCGCCCAGCGTTTAAGCCGCTTGACTTAATTAAGTTGCTTGTCTTAAATGCCCCGCATGGACGCTGATCTCAACAACCCGACTGCCATCAAACTGCTGGTTGCGGCGGAGCGGCTGTTTGCCGAGCAGGGGGTCGATGCGGTGTCGGTGCGGCGCATCAGTGCCGCCGCGGCGCAGCGCAATAATTCGGCGCTGCAATACCACTTCGGCAGCAAGGACGGGGTAGTCGAGGCGATTCTTGAGTACCGGCAGATGCCCATCAACCAGCGCCGTCTCGAACTGCTGGCCGATCTCGAGCGGCGCGGCCTGAACGGCGATGTGCGCGCGCTGGTGGAGACGCTGGTGCTGCCCTATCTCGAGTTGCTGAACGGGCCGCCGGAGCACAGCTATTACATGAATCTCGTTTCCCAGCTGTTCAGTCAGCAGCGTCTGGACACCCTGTTTCCGGAGGGGCGAGAGCGGGTGCGCTCGCTGTTTGTGACCATGGCGCTGCTGCGGCGGGCGCTGGGTGCGATGGGCGACGATGAGCTGGATCAGCGCCTGACCCTGCTGGGCCTGGCCCTGAACCACGCGGTGGCGCAGTGGGCCTACCAGCGCCGCAGCGATCCCGTGGGCTGGCAGCCGGCCCGGATCCAGCGTCAGGCCGGAATTCTGGTGGCTTTCCTGGTGGGCGGTCTGCAGGAGCCCCGGGTGCCGGCGGATGCCTGGCTGTTGCGGGCGGCGGACGGCGGTTGAGGGCTTATCGGACCGTGAACCGGCCCTCTGGCAGTTAATCCTTGTGAATCAGCGTTTTGGGAGAGCGGTGCAATGACCGAGCAACACATGGTGGGACTGGTGGTGCTGGCCATCTTTGTGGGGATGATCCTGATTGAGGCAGCGGGCGGTCACCACCGCTCCAACACCGACTCCTGGAAAGGCCGTGGCTATGCGCTGGCCGGTATCGCCAGTCACGTGCTGCTGGCAGGGCCGGTGGTAGCGCTGGTCATGGGCTTGCTGTTCAACCGCCTGTTTCCCGGCACCGCGGGAGCGCTGGGCCATGTGTCCTTCTGGATTGCCTTTCCCATCGCGTTTTTTATTCAGGAGTTCGGCCACTACTGGGTGCATCGCTGGGCCCACGAAAAGCGCTGGCTGTGGAAGCTGCACCGCACCCACCACAGCGCGGAAAAGCTCAATGCCCTGGTGCTGTACCGCTACAATATTTTCTGGACCCTGCTGCTGCCCCAGGTGTGGATAGGCGCGCTGGCGTTCCATCTGGGCATGTACGAGGTCTTCGCCGCGGTGGCGCTGATCGAGTTCGTGGTCAATGCTCTGACCCACACGCCCTACCGCTGGGATCTGGCGCTGCGCAGGCTGCCGGGCATGAACCCCATGTTCAACGTGCTGGAAAAGGTGATCACTCTGCCCGACACTCACCACGCCCACCACGGGCTGGGCAGGCATGCCCACGCGCGGGGCAACTACGCCGTGTGTCTGTTTTTCCTCGATGTGCTGTACGGCACGGCGAAAATCCCCCGCGAGCGCCAGGAGCGGTTTGGCCTGCCGGCAAAGTTCGACTGGAAAGAGGAGTTGTTCTGGCCGCTGGTGCGCAAGGCGCCGCGACGCCCGGCTGCGAAGCAGGCCAGCGCCCGGGCCTAGCCGCTCTTCTGGTGCAGCACCGGCCCGGTGAGGCGCGCCAGCCGGGTTTCGATGGCCGCCAGTACCTGCTCGGGGCAGAGCCCGGCGTCCTGCAGTTGCTCGGCGGGTGAACCGTGCTCGATAAAGCGGTCGGGCAGGCCCAGGTTGAGTACCGGTATCTCCAGGCCCGCAGCCTGTAGGTACTCGTTGACGGCGGCACCCGCGCCGCCCAGCAGCGTATTTTCCTCCAGCGTGACCAGCAGCCGGTGGCTTCCCGCCAGCTGGCGGATCAGTGCTTCGTCCAGCGGCTTGACGAAGCGCATATCAGCGACGCTGGCATCCAGCGTTTCGGCGGCGACCAACGCGCTGTTCAGCAGGGCGCCGAAGCTCAGTATGGCGACCTCCCGGCCCTCGCGCCGCAGCAGGCCCCGGCCGATCGGCAGCGCGGTCATCGCCGTTTCGATACGGGCGCCCGGCCCGCTGCCGCGGGGATAGCGGACCGCCGCCGGCCCCGGGTGCAGGAACGCGGTATAGAGCAGCTGGCGGGTCTCGTTTTCATCCGACGGCGCGGCCACCACCAGGTTGGGGATGCAGCGCAGGTAGCTGAGGTCAAAGGCGCCGCTGTGGGTGGGGCCGTCCTCGCCCACCAGCCCGGCGCGGTCGATGCCGAAGGTCACGTCCAGGTTCTGCAGCGCGACATCGTGGATCAGCTGGTCGTAGGCGCGCTGCAGAAACGTCGAGTAGATCGCCACCACGGGCTTTAAACCGTCGCAGGCCATGCCCGCCGCCATGGTCACCGCGTGCTGCTCGGCGATGGCCACATCGTAGAAGCGCTGGGGGTATTGCTGGGAAAACGCCAGCATCCCCGAGCCCTCGCACATGGCGGGGGTAATGCCCACCAGGCGCGGCTCAATCGCCGCCATATCGCACAGCCAGCCGCCGAACACGTCCTGGTACTTGGGCGAGGCCGGGGCGCGCTTGGCCTTGGCCGGCTCGATCTTGGTGATCGCGTGGTAGCCCACCGGGTCGCTCTCCGCGGGGCCGAAGCCCTTGCCCTTGGTGGTGATCACATGCAGCAGCTGCGGGCCCTCGAGCTCGCGCATATTGGCGATGGTGGTCAGCAGGGTGGGCAGGTCGTGGCCGTCGATGGGGCCGATATAGTTCCAGCCCAGCTCCTCGAACAGGGTGCCCGGCGCCACCATGCCCTTGATGTGTTCTTCGACCCGGCGCGCGAAGTCCCAGCCCTTGGGGATTTTCGACAACACTTTCTTGCTGCCGCTGCGCAGGCTGTTGTACGTTCTGGAGGCCCAGATTTTTGCAAAATAAGTGCTGAGTCCACCCACGTTGGCGGAGATCGACATCTGGTTGTCGTTGAGGACCACCAGCATGTTCACCCGGCAGTGGGCGGCGTGGTTGAGGGCTTCGAAGGCCATGCCGGCGGTCATGGCGCCGTCGCCTATCACCGCGGCGACCTTGCGCCCCGAGCCGCTGTGGCGGGCCGCCAGCGCCATTCCCAGGGCGGCGCTGATCGAGGTGGAGGAATGGCCCACGCCGAAGGTATCGTATTCGCTCTCGGCGCGCTTGGGAAAGCCGGCCAGGCCGTCGCGCTGGCGCATGGTGGCGAGGCGCTCGCGGCGTCCGGTGAGAATCTTGTGGGGGTAGCTCTGGTGGCCGACATCCCACACCAGCCGGTCTTCCGGGGTCTGGTAGAGGTAGTGCAGGGCTACGGTCAGTTCGACCACGCCCAGCCCCGCGCCGAAGTGGCCGCCGGTCTGGCCGACGCTGTAGAGCAGGAATTCGCGCAGCTCGCGCGCCAGCAACGGCAGCTGGTCTTCGTCCAGCGCACGCAGATCCGCGGGGCTGGAGACAGTGTCCAGCAGCGGTGTGGCCGGTCGTTGGTCGGGAATACGATCAAACATGCGGTGCGCGAGCCTCGAGTTGAGCTGGCGATTGTAACGCAAAGCCAGGCCTGCGCAGGTAGCTGATGCCGGTCGATGTGTTCAGTGTGTACGTTGCACGATATACGCGGCCAGCTGGCGCAGGCGATCAGCGCCGGCGTCCAGCCCTTCCAGCGCCGCGTCCGCGTCGCGGTGAAGCCCGGTCAGCAGCTCGCGGGCGGCGTCCAGCCCCAGCAGCGCGGGATAGGTGGCCTTGCCCAGGGCCAGGTCGCCGCCCTGGCGCTTGCCGGTGACGGCGCTGTCGCCTACCACATCCAGAATATCGTCCTGGACCTGGAACGCGAGGCCGATGGCGCCGGCGTAGCGGTCCAGCTGCGCGAGCTGTGAATCGTCAGCGCCCGCGACCCGGGCGCCCAGGGCGACGGCGGCGCGGATCAAGGCGCCGGTCTTGAGGCGGTGGATATCGGCGAGGGCCTGCAGGTCCTGCGCCTGGCGACCCGCGGCGCCGAGATCCAGGGCCTGGCCGCCGACCATGCCGCGCGGGCCGCTGGCCGCGGCCAGGCAGCGGATCATATCGAGACGCAGCTGGGCGTCGCTGTCGGGCAGCTCGGCCAGCAGCTCGAAGGCGTGGGCCTGGAGGCCGTCCCCAGCCAGGATGGCGGTGGCCTCGTCGAAGGCCCGATGGCAGGTGGGTTGGCCGCGGCGCAGATCGTCGTTGTCCATGGCCGGCAGGTCGTCGTGAACCAGGGAATAGGCGTGGATGCACTCCACGGCGACCGCGACCTGATCCAGCCGCGCATCCCGCGCCGCGCCACAGGCTGCGGCTGTCGCGTACACCAGTGCCGGGCGTATGCGCTTGCCGCCACCGCTCAGCGCGTAGTGCATGGCCCGGCGCAGACGCTCCAGCCCGCCGCTGACATCCGCGCCGCTGAACTCAGATGTCAGATGTGCGAACTGCCGCGCCAGTGCGGTGTCAGCGCGCTGCCGACAGGCCTCCAGATACTGGGTAAAATCCTCAGGCATCGCCGTCGCCCAGATCCCGGGCCACGGTTTTGCCGTTTTCCTCGAGCAGCAGCTGCACCTTTTGCTCCGCGCTGGCCAACGCCTGCTGGCACTCGCGCGTCAGCCGCACCCCCTGCTCGAAGGCCGCCAGGGACTGTTCCAGCGAGAGGTCGCCACTTTCCATGGCTTTGACCAGTGCGTCCAGCTCCGCCAGGGAGGCTTCAAAGTCGAGGGATTTTTTGGCTTTGGACATGGGGTGCTCGTATCGACTGCAGAGGCAGGGCGGTCACCGTAATGGAGGTCGCGGTGGTGCGTCAATCTGCACCAGGGCCCGCTCACGCTATTTGAATGTGCGTCGCTGGCGGCCGTTTTTTTGTCCAGCGAATCGCAGGGAGTGCAAGGGTGTGAGTTGGCGTCAGCGACCGAGCCCTAAAGCCCCGGCTGCGGCAGCCGCTACTGAAGACGCGGCGTGGGCAATAGCGGCGCGAGTCGGCAGTTTCGCGCGGAAAATGTGGACTAGACTTTGTACCGGAATGAATCCGGTGAACTGTGTTGGTTATCCCGCCCGCGGCGTAGGTCCCGGGCATTGATTGCGGGAGTGGAGCGTGGATCTTGCGACCCTTATAGGCCTGATTGGCGGCCTGGCGATCGTGGCGATGGCTATGGTGCTGTCCGGTGGGCTGGGCATCTATGTCGACATGCCGTCGGTGCTGATAGTGATCGTCGGCAGCGTGTTCGTGGTCATGATGCAGTTCGGGCTGGGCCAGTTTCTCAGCGCCTTCAAGATCGCGGTCAAGGCGTTCATGTTCAAGTCCAGCGACCCCGAGGAGCTGATCGTCGAAGTGGTCGAACTCGCTGACACGGCGCGCAAGGGCGGGCTGCTGTCGCTGGAGGGCCGCGAAGTCAGTAATGAGTTCCTGCAGAATGGCATCCAGCTGCTGGTGGACGGCCACGACCCCGATGTCGTCAGGACCCTGATGGCCAAGGACATGAACCAGGCCATGGAGCGCCATGAGACCGGCGCCAAGATCTTCGGTGCACTGGGCTCGGTCGCGCCCGCCATGGGGATGATCGGTACCCTGATCGGTCTGGTGGCGATGCTGTCCAATATGGATGACCCCAAATCCATCGGTCCGGCCATGGCCATCGCGCTGCTGACCACGCTGTACGGCGCGATGATCGCCAATATGATCGCCATTCCCATCAAGGACAAGCTGATGCTGCGCCGCGGCGAAGAGGCCATGATCAAGCGCCTGGTGATCGACGCGCTGCTGGCTATACAGGGTGGCCAGAACCCGCGGGTCATCGACTCCATGCTGCGCAATTACCTGCCCGCCGGCGCCCGCAGCCGCGAAGCCCAGGTGTAGCGCCGCATGTCTTCCGCAGACGAAGAAGCTCGCGATTGCAACTGCCCGCCCCCCGGGTTGCCGGACTACATGGGGACCTTCGCGGACCTCATGGCGCTGCTGATGTGTTTTTTCGTCCTGCTGCTCTCGTTTTCAGAAATGGACGCCATGAAGTTCAAGCGCCTCGCCGGCTCCATGGCCCAGGCCTTTGGTGTGCAGCAGCGCCTGGAAGTGGTGGACAGCCCCAAGGGCACCAGTGTGATTGCCCAGGAATTCAGCCCCGGCCGCCCCGAGCCGACGCCCATCAACGAAATTTTCCAGAGCACCGACGATCTCACCGAGCTGTCCCTCAAGGTGGAGTGCCAGGAGGAGTACGAGGTCGAGGCCGGCACCGAGGCCCAGGAGGCCGGCGCCCAGGTGCGGGATGACAGCGCATCGCTGGAGGCTGCCCAGCAGGCCCTGCAGCAGCAGCTCGCGGAGATGGCCAGAAAAACCCAGGAGGATGCGGCGGAGATCGCCAGGTCACTGGCGCCACAGATTGCGCGCGGCGAAGTGGAGGTCGAGGCCCGCGGCCGCAAGATCATTATCCGCATCCGCGAGCAGGGCTCCTTTGCCTCAGGCTCTGCGGAGCTGCAGGACGACTACGTCGATGTGCTGGCCAATGTGCGCAAGGTGATCGCCAGCAAGCCCGGCGATATCGCCATCCAGGGCCACACCGACTCCCTGCCGATCCGCTCCTCGCGGTTTCGCTCCAACTGGGATCTGTCCGCCGCGCGCGCCGCCTCGGTGGCCAACGAACTGCTGTACGGCGATCTGATCAACCCCAGCCGGGTGCGGGTCTCGGGCTTTGCGGATGGACAGCCCCTGGCGCCCAACACAACCGCCGCGGGGCGCGCGCGCAACCGCCGGGTCGAGGTCGTGATCCAGCAGGGGCTGGACGAGGATTTGCAGGAAGAGCTGAAAGTGCTGCAGGAGAAGGCACCGGAGGCCTACAAGAAACTGGAGAGCGAATACAAATTCAATCTCAAACCTTCGGAAATTTTCTAGGCCGCTACCATGCAGGAACGACGCAGGTTTTTCCGTGTTACCGACAGCGTGGGCGTGGCGCTGCAGCCGATCGGCGATGCCGAGGCGCAGGCCCTGGCCGAGCGCATTCAGGGCGGCCTGGCGGGGCTGGATTACGTGTCCCATTTCGACAATCGCATTCATGCCCTGCTGGACGCACTGAAGCTGCAGAATCCGGTGGCCGCCGAGTTGCTGGACCTGCTCAACAAGAAGCTCGACTGCGTGATCGCCCAGGCCGATATCGACGTCGAACAGCTGCGCCAGGTGGCCTATAACCTGCGCGAGGTGAACATCAGCGCCTGCGGCGTTGCGCTTGCCTGTGATCCGCCGCTGGCAGTGGGCCAGCACCTGCAGATGGAACTGGTGCTTAATCCCTCCCAGGCTCAGCTCACGGTGCTGGGGCTGGTGGTGGCCAGTGACAGCCATGCGCAGGGCTGTTTTTGCCGCATCGATTTTGTCGCCATCAGCAACGCCGACCAGGAGCTGCTGATCCAGCATGTGGTGCGGCGTCAGAGCAAGGTATTGAAACAGCGCCAGTCGTGATTCAGTCGGGGCGGCGCGACACCCGCAGCGTCGAGCCGCCGTCCGGGTGCGGCACCAGGTCCAGCCACTGGTTGATGGCCCGGGGCGCTTCGCCGGCGCTGTGGCTGACGTAGAGCAGCTGGGTATGGCCACTGGCGGCGATATGGTCTGCCAGCGACAGCACGTCGGCGCGGTGCTGCGTGTCCAGCCCCAGGCAGGGTTCGTCCAGTACCAGAAAACGCGGCGCCTTGACCATGGCGCGGGCCACCAGCGCCAGGCGCTGCTCGCCGAAGGACAGGGTCTCGAAACGCTGGGTCGCCTGATCCTGCAGGCCGATAATGTCCAGCCAGGCCAGCGCCTGATGGCGCTGCTGGTCGGAGCAGTCCTGGTACAGCCCCACGCTGTCGAAGAAGCCCGAGGCCACCACTTCAGCCACCCGCACCCGGGCGATATGCTGCAGCTGCAGCGCGGTGCTCACCACCCCGAACAGCGCCTTGACCTCCCACACGCTCTCGCCGCTGCCACGGCGCCTGCCCAGCAGACTCAAGGGCTGGCCGTAGACTTTATGGTTGTCGCCGGTGAGCAGGCTCAGCAGGCTGGACTTGCCGGCGCCGTTGGGGCCGCGGATACAGCAGTGGTCGCCGGGGTACAGCCGCCAGTGGATATCGCGCAGCACGGGGGTGTCGCCGTAGCTCAGGTTGACCCCCGCCAGCTCAATCAGCGGCTGTCCGGCGGCAACCGGTACCGGGCTGGCCGCGGGCAGTGCGGGCCAGATGCGCTGCGCCGCTGCGGCGCCAGGCCGGTAGCCGGCGCGGGGTCCCTGGTAGATGGCCAGGCCGTGCTCCAGCGCCAGCACGTGGGTGATGCCGGCGGGAATTTCCTCCGCCTGCTTGACCAGCACCATCACCGGCAGCTCGCCCTGCAGCAGTTCCTCCAGCAGCCCGCGCATCTCCTGCTGGCTGGCCTGGTCCAGGCCCTCGTAGGGATTGTCGAGAATCAGTGCCTCGGGCGCGGCCAGCAGGGCCCGCACCAGCAGGGTCTTGCGGGCCTCGCCGGTCGAGATGAAACGGATGCCGCGCTCCAGGATATGGGCCATGCGAAAGCGCTGCACCAGCGAGCTGTAGCGCGCATCGGCCGGGCGCCCCTGCAGGATCACGTCGCGCACCCGGCTGCCGACATCGAAGGCGTCCTCGCGCACATCGCTGTCGTCGAAGCGGTTGTCGTGCGCCATCAGCTGGCGCTGCTGCTCGAAGCCCACCAGCGCGACCGCCCCGTCTGCGGGCCGCAGCAGGCTGCCGCGCTGGGTTTCGAGCTCGCCGGCCAGCAGCCGGGCCAGGGTGGTCTTGCCGGCGCCGTTGCCACCCACCACCGCCCAGGACTGGCCGCGCTCCCAGCGCCAGTGATCCAGTTGCAGGACGGGGTCAAGACGGTGGGCGAAATACAGGCCCTGGGCGGAAAAAAGTGTGGTCATGCCAACTCGGTCAGCGGGGGGGATTGCCGCGCTGCTGTTCCTGCCAGGCGCGCTTTTCTTCGGGACTCATGGTTTGCCAGCGCTGCCGCAGGGCGTCCCGCTGTTCGGGGGGCAGGTCGCGGAAGCGGCGCTGGGTGTCCTTGATCTGCTGGCGCTGGGCGGGGCTCAGCTCGCGCCAGCGCTGGTGGTGCTGCAGGGTCTCGGCGCGCTGGTCAGGGCTCATCTGTGACCAGCGACCGGCGCGCTTGCGGAGTTTGGCCCGCTTGTCCGCGGGCAGCGTGGACCACTGGTCCCGGTACGGCGCCAGTACCGCCTGCTGTTCGGCAGACAGGCTGTTCCAGTCGTCGCCGGCAAGGGCCGTCGCCGGCAGTTGCAGGCCGCATATCAGCAGCAGGGCGGTGAGCACGCGTCGCATGGCGGAATTCAGCTGGTGCCGTCCTTCAGTAGTTTCTGGGCGCTCAGCCAGGTGAGCATATCCAGGTCTTCGAGCAATTCCAGATCGCTCTCCAGTACCGCGGTGTTGATGGTCGACACGGTCTGCGGCTGGGGCCAGACCAGCACCACCAGCAGGCTGGCGCAGGCCGCGGCGCCCAGCCAGGCGCGCCAGGGCCGCTCGACCTTCTGCGCCAGCGCCGTGCGGCGCGCGTGACTGAGGCGCGCCAGGGTGCGCGCATCCAGGTGCTCGACGCTGTCGTCCAGTGCGGCGCTCACCTCATCGACCAGCGTGTCCGGTGTGCAATTCATGGCCGAAATACCTCCAGTTGCCGTTGCAGGGCGCGGGTGGCACGAAAATAGTGGGTTTTCACACTGCCCTCGCTGCAGCCCATGGCGTGGGCCGTGGCAGCGACATCCAGGCCTTCCCAGGCGCGCAGCATAAACGCCTGCTGCTGGCGCCGGGGCAGGGTTTTCAGGGCCGCGATGATAGCGGCGCCGCTGCGCTGGTTGTCCACTTCCTCGCCGGGCTCGCCGCGCGGTGCCGGCGCGGTGTCGATCGGGTCGGGCAACTCGTCGCCATCGCCGCCGCCGAACCACTGGCGCACCACCAGCACCTTGGCGCGCACTGCGCGACGCCGGTACCAGTCGTTGATGCGGCTCTGCAGAATACGGTGAAACAGCGGCCGCCAGTCCGCTTCGCTGCGGTCGCCGTAGTTGCGCACCAGCACCAGAATGGCATCCTGAACCACATCCAGTGCCTCGTCGGGGTTGCGGGTGGCGATCTCCGCCATGCGGAACGCGCGCCGTTCCACCTCGCCCAGAAAGCGGTTGAGCGCAGCCTGCTGAGCCGGAGAGCGCTTAATCGCGTCGGACTGGGGCATTGTTGTGGACCAGCAAACCGTAGTTCCCGCCGTCATAAAAAAACCCCGTCACTATAAGCCACTTGTGAGTTACCTGCCGGGGCGCCGCCGGTCCGGCGACGTCCGGGCTTAGTAACGCGGGCGCCGCTGGACAGTTGACAGCTGCTGGCGAAATTGGACAAATGTCCGGCTTGTTGTCGTAGCGTTCCCGTTCCGGGATGTGAATGAACCATGGCCAGCGTCGCTCAGCTCCAGCACCGTATGCTCCACTACCAGCCCCGTCTCAAGTGGTCGCGGCGCTGGCGGCGGCGCTCGGCGGTGGCCATGGTGCTGCGCGACGGCGGGCGCGGGCTGGAGGTGCTGATGATCCAGCGCGCCGAGTGCGAGGGTGATCCCTGGTCCGGTCACATGGCATTTCCGGGTGGCCATCAGGATCCGGAGGATCGCCATGGATTCGACGCCGCCTGCCGCGAAACGCTTGAGGAGGTCGGTCTGGACCTGCGCGCCCAGGGCCGCAGCATGGGGCGCCTGTCGGATATTCCGGTACAGCGCCGCATGGTTCGGCGCGGCATGGTGATCAGCCCGTTTCTGTTCGCGGTGGAGGCTCAGCCGGCACTGGCGCCCAACCACGAGGTGGCGGACGTGCTGTGGATACCGCTGCCGTTTCTGGCGGATGCCAGCAACCGCCAGTCCATGCGCTGGGAGACTGCGGACTTCGAGCTGACGCTGCCGTGCTACTGGTACGAGGGCCAGCGCATCTGGGGACTGTCGCTGATGATGCTCGATGAACTGCTGACCTTGCTGCGCGGCGAGTTCGACCGCGCCTGAACTACAGCTTTGCTGCCGGCGGCCGACACACAGGCTATGCTGTTTTTATCAATCCAATGCATTCCACCGTTCCGCGTGTCAGCCCATACGGAGTGGCTGGTGATCCTGCCGTCACAGACGGGTATTCGGGGAGTAGGTTATGAAGAACAACCAGCCCGTTACACAGCGGGAACAGCGCTTTTCACCGGATGAACAACTGATATCCACCACTGACCGCAAGGGCGTGGTGCTGGATGCCAATGCGGGCTTTATCCGTGTCAGTGGCTTTTCCCGTGACGAGCTGGTGGGCAAAAGCCACAACGTGGTCAGGCACCCGGATATGCCTCAGGAGGCGTTCCGCGACCTGTGGTCCACCCTCAAGCAGGGCAAGCCCTGGCTGGGGCTGATCAAGAACCGCTGCAAAAACGGCGACCACTACTACGTCGAGGCCCATGTCACGCCGATATTCGACGAGGGGGCGGTGGTGGGCTATCAATCGGTGCGGGTGGCGCCCGAACGCACGGCGGTGGATCGCGCCGAGCGCCTCTACGCGGATATTCGCAGAGGGCGTTCGCCAGTCTGGCGGAAACTGTCGGTCGCGAATCTGTCGCTGCGCTGGCGGGCCTGGGGTGTCGGACTGGCGGCAGCCTTGCCGGTGCTTGTCGCCAGCTACAGCGCCGGGCTGCCCCTCTGGTGGGCGCTGGCGACGCTTGTCATTGCCGGCGGCGCCAGCTGGCTGCTGGTGCGCCCGGTGCTGGCTCTGGCGACCCGTGCCCGTGAGATTTTCAGTGACCCCCTGACCCAGCTGATCTATACCGGCCGCCTGGATGAGGTGGGGGCTATCGATGTGGTCATGCGTGCCCAGCTGGCCCAGAGCCGGACCATCCTGGGGCGGGTCAGCCAGTCCGCTGATTCGTTGGCCGACGTGGCTACCCAAACCGGAGTGATTGTCAGCAATACCACCGGGGGCGTGCGCCGCCAGCAGGCGGAGGTGGAACAGGTCGCCACGGCGATCCACGAAATGGCGGCCACGGTCATGGAGGTGGCACGCACCGCCGAGGAGACCGCCCGCGCCACCGGCGAAGTACAGGCCCAGACCACCACCGGCGGCAGCCTGCTGCAGCGCGCCGTCGACGACATCACCCAGCTGTCCCAGGTGATTGCCCAGGCCACCCGGGTTATCGAGCAGCTGCAGGCGGAGAGCGAGTCCATCGGCTCGGTGGTGGACGTGATCAGCAAGATCGCCAGCGAAACCAACCTGCTGGCGCTCAACGCCGCCATCGAGGCCGCCCGCGCCGGCGACCAAGGTCGCGGCTTCGCTGTGGTGGCCGACGAAGTGCGCAACCTGGCCAGCAATACCCAGCAGTCCACGGAGGAGATCCAGCAGATGATCCGCCGCGTGCAGCAGACCTCCGGTGAGGCGGTCAAAGCGATGCAGGTGGGGCAGCAGCGGGCCAACGCCAGCGCGGAGCTGAGTCTGGAAGTGGGCGAGGCCTTCGAGGCCATCCAACAGGGCGTCGACCGGATTTCCGGAATGAATGCCCAGGTCGCCACCGCCGCCGAACAGCAGTCCGCTGTGGCAGAGGAGATCAACCGCTCGGTGGACGGGATCAGCCGGGTGGCCGCTGAAACCCTGGACCACGCAAATGAAACCTCCGTCGCCAGCGCCACCCTGCACCAGCTGGTGGGGCGTCTCCAGGATACGGTCCGGCAGTTCGGCAAGGTCTAGGGAACCGCTGAAGAACGACTGCGCGGGATATCTGGGGTCCCGGCGGTGTTTGGAACGCGCCTTTACTCCCGTTCAAACGCCGCTTCCTGCGCGCCGGGGCCGGCTATCGGGCAATCTGCCCGCCCTCGGTCGTCACCTTTCTTCAGCGCTTGCCTATGGGCGTGGTCCGAGGCATGGCGACGCGGTCGCTCAGGGATTATCGGGTTGTGACGGCGGCGGGGGCAGGTGCTCCTGCTGGCGCAGAAACTCGCGGGTGGCGTTCATCAGTTTGCGCGTTTCGGTGAGGGGCCTGGCCGCTTCCTCCAGTGCTTCGCGCGGGATAACCCCCTGTAAATAGGCGCCAATCAGTTCCACCAGCACCGGGTTCATGGGCTCGCCTTCGTAGTCCCAGCGCGAACCCGCCAACAGATGGCCGCTGACCTGGCCGCTGTCGAGGGTGAGCCAGTAGGCGCCGCAATTGGACAGGGCATAGTCACCGGGGCGGCCAAAACTGACGTTGGGCGTGCTGGGACTGAAGCCGTCCGCCGGCACGTTGTCGATGCGGGTCAGTGCCATCACCCACTGGCTGCCGACGGGAAACTCGTCGGCGTCGGGGCGACACAGGTCGTCGGTCCTGCCCCATACCCGCACGGTGTCCAGGTAGACCTCGCCCAGCAGCTGGCGCTCAATCCGCAGGTCGATGGCGTTGCCGCGCTGGGCAATCACCGTGCCCGCGACCGCCAGGTCCGCGTGTGGCGCGACCTCGGCAAAGCTGCCTTCCCACAGACACTCACAGGCCAGCGCCGGACGGGCTGCCAGCGCGGCCAGAAGCAGTGCGGATTGAATCAGTAAGAAGCGCATGGTGTTACAGCAGTTGTGCGTAGTCGGCTTCCAGTTGCTCGAAGTTGAGGCTGGCGATAAAACGGCTGAAGCTCATCCAGCTCGCCAGTCCCTTGAGGTCGCGGAAATGCGGCGGCGTGAACTTGGGCGCGGTGAGCACGCCCTCCTCCAGCAGCTGTTTGTAGACCGGCAGATCCTCAAGCATGGTCTTGCCGCAGAACAATAATGGCAGCGCCCCGATCTGTCCCCGCGCCATGGCCAGCCGCAGGAAATTGTAGGTGAGGATAAACCCCTTCATATACGACAGGTCCTTGGTAAAGGGCCGGCCATTGGGGGTGCTGCCGCGGAATACCCGCGCGCAGATGGTGTAGCTGTCGTCGTCGGACAGGCCCTTGTCTTTCAGGTAGCGGAAGATCTCCACAAAGTCGGCGCCCTCTTCGGCGAGGGTCACCGCGCGCACCCGGTTGACCAGCTTGTACAGGCGGGTGGGGGTGGAGCGCAGGGTGAGGATTTCGGTGAGTACCGCCAGGCCTTCCTGGGTGATGGTGGAGGACGGCGGACCCTTGCCCAGAAATGTACAGTAGGGCTGGGCCATGCCGTTCAGGGTAGTGCCCAGGTGTACCCAGCCTTCGTGGACTTCCAGCACGTCGAGGTCGGACTGGCTGAACATCGCGTCGGAGCGGATTTTCAGGTAGTCCGAGCCCGCGGCGGCATCGGCGGTCATGTTGTCGTTGAGCATCACGCGGATGCCCTCGTCGGGAAACACCGTGAGCAGTTTCTGGTTGAGGTAATCCACGGCGACGGGCGCCGCAATGGTCTTGGGGGTCTCCTGCAGGGACGCGTGCTGCATCAGGTTGAGCAGGGTTTTTTCCATGCTGGTGCCGAGGTCGGCGAGGGTCGGGTCGCCGGCGTGAAACACGTCGCTGGCGGCGCCGTACAGCTCCTGGGAAATGTCGTTGAACTCGTCGGTGCCGCGGGCCTCCAGCATGCGCACCACCTGCTGATACTCGCGACAGGTGCGGCGCATGATGGTGGACAGCGGGTTCATCTGGCCCAGCCGCTTGACGATATCGCGCTCGATATCGTGGAACTCGCGCTTCTTGTCGGCCGCGTCATAGGGCAGCGGGCAGTGCTGCTGGTAGTAGTCTGCGCCCACCGCCGGCAGCGAGCGGGTGCCCTTTTGGAAGAACTCGCGCTTGACCGGCGCCTGCCACTGGATTGCATCGAGGATGCGGATCGGCTTCTGGGCCTCGACGATGCGGTCCGACAGCGCGCGCACGGCGTCGAGAAAATTCTGGTTGTTGCGGCTCTGGCCCATGGTGTCAGCGATTCAGCAGTTCGGCGGCTTCCCGCGCGAAGTAGGTGAGGATGCCGTCGGCGCCGGCGCGCTTGATGGCGATCAGAGATTCGAGGATCACGGCTTCGCGATCCAGCCAGCTGCGCTCGAAGGCCGCCACATGCATGGCGTACTCACCGCTGACCTGGTAGACGAAGGTGGGTGCGCGCAGCTCGTCCTTTACGCGGCGCACGATGTCCAGGTAGGGCATGCCCGGCTTGACCATCAGCATGTCGGCGCCCTCATTGAGATCCAGTGCGGCTTCGTGCAGCGCCTCGTCGCTGTTGGCCGGATCCATCTGGTAGCTGTATTTGTTGCCGCCCTTCAGGCTGCCCGCCGAGCCCACCGCGTCGCGGAACGGGCCGTAGTAGCTGGAGGCGTATTTCGCCGAGTAGGCGAGGATGCGGGTGTTGATATGCCCCTCGGCCTCCAATGCACTGCGCACCGCGCCGATGCGGCCATCCATCATGTCCGACGGCGCCACCACATCGGCCCCGGCCGCGGCGTGGGACAGGGCCTGCTTGACCAGCACGTCGACGCTGGCGTCGTTCAGTACATAGCCGCTGGCGTCCACCAGCCCGTCCTGGCCGTGGGTGGTGAACGGGTCCAGGGCGACGTCGGTAATGACGCCCAGCTCCGGTACCGCGTCCTTCAAGGCCTTGACCGCGCGCTGGGCCAGGCCGTCGGGGTTCCAGGCCTCGCGGCCGTCGTCGCTCTTGGCCGAGGGCGGGGTAACCGGAAACAGCGCGATGGCGGGGATGCCCAGGTCGTGGAGGCGCTTCGCCTCGCGGCACAGCAGGTCGATGGACAGTCGCGCCACGCCGGGCATGGCATCCACGCTCTCGCGCTGGTCGCGACCCTCCAGCACGAACATGGGGTAGATCAGGTCATCCACCGTGAGCCGGGTCTCGCGCATCAGGCGCCGGGAGAACGCATCGGCGCGCATGCGACGCATGCGGGTGGCGGGGTAGGGAGCACGGCTGATCATGGCAATCTCACAGTTGGCCGAATACGCGCGCGGCGGCATCCAGCGTGGTTTCGATATCGGCATCGCTGTGGGCGCTGGACATAAAGCCCGCCTCGTAGGAGGCCGGTGCCAGGTATACGCCCTCCTGCAGCATGCCGTGGAAAAAGCGGTTGAAGCGCCGGGTGTCGCAGGCCATTACCTGCTGGTAGTTGCTGACCGTATCGGCGTCGGTAAAGAACCCGCCCCACATGGTGCCCACGTGGTTGGTGGTAAAGGGCACGCCGGCCTGCCGGGCCCGCTCGCGCAGACCGTCGCACAGCGCTGCGGTCCTGGCGAACAGCGGCGCATAAAAGCCGTCCTGGCTGATGGCATCGAGCATGGCCAGTCCCGCAGCCATCGCCAGCGGATTGCCGGACAGGGTGCCGGCCTGGTAGACCGGCCCCAACGGCGCGATCTGTTCCATGATGGCGCGCTTGCCGCCGAACGCGGCGACCGGCAGGCCGCCCCCCACCACCTTGCCCAGACAGGTGAGGTCGGCCTCCACGCCGTAGTGGCCCTGGGCGCCGGCGAGGCCCAGGCG
>JAVEVZ010000250.1:0-4495 GCA_034004805.1 Spongiibacteraceae bacterium
CAGCGGGTTGCGCTGCCATGAGCGGCGGCGGGTTTGAGCGCCTGCTGGCCAACCCGCGGGTGGTGGTGCTGGCACTGGCACTGATCCTGGTGGCGGGCTTCAATGCCATCAGCACCCTGCCGCGTCTCGAAGACCCGCCCATCGTCAACCGCAATGCCATTGTGATCGCCCAGTTTCCCGGCGCCAGCGCCGAGCGGGTGGAGGCGCTGGTGGCCGAGCCCATCGAGCGCATCCTGCGTGAAATCCCCGAAATCAAGCACATCAACGCCACCGCGCGGGCGGGCATCGGCGCGGTGTCCATTGAACTCCAGGATGCGGTGAGACCGGCGCAGGTGGAGGCGCTGTGGACGGAGGCGCGGGACAAGCTGCGCCAGGTGGATCTGCCCGCCGGCGTCGCCGAGCCGGTGCTCGATACCGAGCGCGGTCACGCGTTTACCTGGATAGCCGCGCTGCGCTGGCGCGGCGATAACCCGGACCTGTTGCAGAGCGGGCGCTACGCCCGCGAGCTGGCCAGCCGCCTGAACAACCTGGGGGGCACCGATATCGTGCGGGTGTACGGCGCGCCGGCCGAGGAAATCGTGGTGGCGCTGGACCCTGCGCGCACCGCCGCCCTGGGGCTGGACGTGGCGCAGATCGCGCAGCGCATCGGCGAGACCGACGCCAAGGTCGCGGCCGGCCAGATCCACAACGCCGAGCATCGCGTGACGCTGGAGGTGCGCGGCGCGCTGGAGGAACTGGAGCGCGTGCGGCGCATCCCGCTGCGCACCGACCCGCGCGGTGTGGCGCTGCAACTGGGCGATATCGCCAGCGTCCGCCGCGGTGAACACCTGCCCCCCGCGGACTATGCCATTGTCGACGGCGAGCGCGCCGTGGTGGTGGCGGTGCGCATGCAGTCGAACTATCGCGGCGACGAATGGACCGCGCGCCTGCGCCAGGCGGTGGCCGAACTGCAGGCGCAGTGGCCACAGGAAATTGAGCTCGAGGAGCTGTTTGTCCAGGAGCGCTATACCGATGCGCGCCTGAGCGGGCTGGTGGTGAATGTGTTGCAGGGTTTTACCCTGATCGTGGTGGTGCTGTGGCTGACACTGGGTTTGCGCGCCGCATTGCTGGTGGCCTTGTCGCTGCCGGTCACGGTGTGCTTTGCGCTGGCACTGATGCGCATCATCGACCTGCCCATTCACCAGGTATCGGTGATCGGCCTGATGGTGGCGCTGGGCATCATGGTGGACAACGCGATCGTCATGGCGGACACGGTGATGCGCTTTCGCCGCGAGGGCGTGCCCGGCCTGGCCGCGGCGCTGCGGGCGGTGCGCCACCTGTGGCTGCCGCTGCTGGGTTCGACGCTCACCACCATCCTGGCGTTTATGCCCATTGCCCTGATGCCGGGACCGTCCGGGGAGTTTGTGGGCGGTATCGCGCTGACGGTGAGTTTTGCGCTGGCCGGCTCGTGGCTGATCTCGCTGTTTATTGTTGCGCCCCTGGCCGGCCGCTGGCTCAGCGCCGATCACCGCAGCGGGCTGCACTGGCCGCGACTGACGGCGATGTTCGCGCGCAATCTCAACTGGACCCTGCGCCATCCCTGGCAGGTGATGGCCATCATCACGCTGTTGCCGGCGGCGGGCTTTGTGGCGGGGGGCTGGTTGCCGGAGCAGTTCTTTCCGCCCTCCGACCGCGACATGATCAACCTGGAGCTGTACCTGCCGGCGTCGGCCTCCATCGATGCCACCCGGCGCGCCACCGATGAACTCAGCGCGGCATTGGCGGAGTATCCGGAAATCACCGCGCTGCACTGGTTTATAGGGCGCAGCGCACCACCGTTTTACTACAACCTGATGGACCGCCGCGACGGCAGCCAGTTCTACGCCCAGGCAATGCTGCGGGCCACGGATTACCGGGCTGCCAATGCGCTGATCAGCCGCCTGCAGATGCAGCTGAACCAGGCCTTTCCGCACTATCAGATCATGGTGCGGCGCCTGGAGCAGGGACCGCCGACCTCGGCGCCGGTGGAATTGCGCCTGATCGGTCCGGACCTGGACCACTTACAGGCACTGGGCGACCGGCTGCGGGGCATTGCACTGGCGACGCCCGACGTGATCCATGTGCGCGACGCCCTGGGCGAGTCCGTGCCCAAGCTGTGGCTGCGTGCCGACGACGTCGCCGGCAAGCTGAGCGGTACCGGACTTACCGGGCTGGCGGCCGACCTCGAGCGAAGCCTGGGCGGACAGCGGCGCGGCTCCATCCTGGAAGGCAGTGAGCAATTGCCGGTGCGGGTGCAGATGGGCGCCGGTCAGCGCACCAGTGTTCACGCACTGCAGGTGCTGCCCATGGCCCTGCCCGGCGGGACGCGCCCGCTGATGGCGCTGGCCGACTTCGAACTCCGGCCCGCCCGCGCCCAGATCACGCGGCGCGACGGCGAGCGGGTCAATACCGTGGAGATCTACAGCCGCGATACCGTGCTGCCGGCGGTGGTGCTGGCGCGGGTGCGGGCCGCACTGGACCGTGAGCCCTTCGTGCTGCCGCCAGGCTACCGCCTGGAGATCGGCGGCGAGAGCGAAGGCCGTGCGGACGCCGTTGCCCGGCTGATGAGCAGTGTCAACGTCATCATTGTCCTGCTGCTGGTGACCGTGATGCTGGCCTTCAACTCCTTCCGCCTGACTGCGATCGTGTTCTGCGTCGCGCTGCAGGCGGCGGGGCTGGGCATGCTGAGCCTGGCATTGAGCGGCTATCCCTTTGGTTTCAACTGCATCATCGCCCTGATGGGGCTGGTGGGGCTGGCGGTCAATGCGGGGATCGTGATTCTGAGCGAGATTCGGGTATCACCGGGCGCGATGGCCGGCGATCTGGATGTGATTCAGGACTGCGTGACCGCCTGTACCCGGCATATCAGCTCCACCACCATCACCACCGTGGTGGGACTGTTGCCGTTGATCATCGCCGGCGGTGGCCTGTGGCCGCCCTTTGCCGTGGTGATGGCGGGGGGGACCCTACTGGCCACAGTGCTGTCGCTGTTTTTTGTCCCCGCGGCATTTGTAGTGCTGCGCGCAACGCCGCTGCCGGCGTGGCGGCAGCGCCTCAGCGCGGATCGGTAACCGCTTCGCTAGCCGCCGGCGAGGCGGGTCACCGGCAACTGGATATGGAAGGTGGAGCCGACATTGACATCGGAGGTCACCGCCATATGGCCTTTGTGGTGATCCGTCACGATGAAATACGAGTAGGACAGCCGCTGGTCCACCGGGCAGGCGGGGGCCTCGTCGTCGCTGGAGAAAAACGGCTCGAAGATCTCCTGCTGCTCCTGAGGGCTGAGGCCGACGCCGTTGTGCTGGATCTTGATCCACACCGAGTCGTAGAAATTCCCCACATGGACACTGATCGCCGGCACGAATCCCGGCTGGCTGCTGCGCGCCGACAGGGCGTAGAACGCGTGGCGAAAAATGCGCAGAAACACGTGCTGGAACTCCAGCGTGTAGCAGGCCACAGCGGGTACGTCTTGGCTGTAATTGCGGTGGATAGCGATATCGGGGAAGCGCAGACCGCTGGGCTGAGAATACAGTGATGCGGCCAGCTCAATACTGTGGTCAATCAGCTCGCTGATGACGACCTGCTGCAACTGATCGCGTTGCGAGTCGGCAAAGTCCAGCAGGTTCCTGACGATATTCGAGGCCTGTTCGCCGGCCTGCTGCGCCTTGGCCAGCACCGGTTGCGCGGTTGACGCGCTGAGGGTGTTGCCCTCGCTCAGCTGCTGGTTGAGCAGTTGGATGGCGCCGGCGATACCCTGCAGGGGGATGCCGATATCCCGCGCCATTGCCGAAGCGAGCTCGCCCATGGCGGCCACTTTGTTGCGCTCCACCAGTTTGTTTTCCGCTTTCATCTGCTTGGTGATGTCGTCGACCAGAATCACTACCCCGGTTTCTTCGGGCTCGGTCAGCGCGTACAGCGTGATATCAAAATAGTACTGGCCGCGCTGGCTGTGCTTGATGGTGAAGGGCTTGTGGTCCGTCAGCACCTGTTTCACCTGCGCGGGGCTCAGGGTGATAGTGGGGTAGGCCTCCCACAGGTTCATGCCCAGCGCTTCGTCCATTGAGCGCCCGGTCACGGATTCCGCCATGTGGTTCCACTGGGTGACTTCCAGCTTTTTGTTGAGGCCGATCAGCATCAGCGGCATGGCATCGACGATGCGCTTGATATAGGCCTCGCGACTGGCGAGCTGCGCGGTGGTCTGTTGCAGGCTCGCGGTGCGGTGCGCGACGCGCTCTTCCAGCGACGCTTTGATCTCGGTCAGTTCGCGATTGGAGCGCTTGGCGCGGCGATGCGCCATATACAGAAAGCCCAGCACAATCATCAGCGTCAGGATCAGGACGCTGCTGGAGAAATTCGCGACGTATTGCCACTTGGTGGCACCGAACTCGTCTTTGAAGGGGGCCAACAGGCTGGCGTGGCTGGGGGTGCCGGCGACCAACAGGCTCACAAGGGCCAGGTAATATTTCATAGCTAAGGC